>NZ_JBTNEH010000005.1:0-256610 GCF_054512775.1 Alicycliphilus sp. T452 | reverse complement strand
AGTCGGCTCGGTGCTCCTGCACCATGCGAACGGCGCGCTCGCGGACTTCCGGGGAGAACTTCGGTGACTTGTTCATGGCTCCATCTTCTCAAGAGTTGGTGCCTCCTCGAAATCCGGGGCTGTTCAGCAGATGCGAACTTCAAGTTCCTACAACCGTTCGGGCTGCAGAGAAGGACGGTCCGGCTCAGGCGCCCAGTGCTCAATCACGGGCTTCATACATCCCAGAGGCCGCTCGGGCTACCCGAGCCGGTCCGAGGCTTAAAGATACAAGGTCCAGCCTCAGCCGCAGCGCGCGGCGGTCACCTTGCCGCCGCCGTCCACCTCCAGGCTCAGGCGCTGGGCGTCGAACACCTGGGTGACCGGCTGCCCCTGGCGCACCACGCGCGCCATGCGCGCCCCGGCGCGCACGCGCGCCTCTTCCACCACCCTGGCCGTGCCGTTCTTGCCGACGGCCCACTGCGCGCCCTGGGCATCGCAGGTTCCGCCCACCGGCGCCGTGCTCGCGCCGATCGGCTGCGCGGGGCCAGCCCCCGGCCCCAGTGCCGAACACCCTGCCAGCAGCGCCAGCGCCGCCATGCCTGCCACACCACCCGCGCGCGAGAAATACCGCATGTCCACCCCTCCACGAAAGCCGGCACCATAACGCGGCCCGCGCGCCGCCGCCGTCACCATCGGTAACCGCCCGTCACTGCGCCACGGCCACCGCCTCCAGCCCCATGGCGCGCACCTTGGCCGCCGCCGCATTGGCCTGCGCCGCCGAGCTGAACGGCCCCACGCGCACGCGCTGCAGGCGCCGGCCGTCGGAGCGCACCAGCGGCTCCACGGCAGATGGCAGGCCCGCCTGCCGCAGGCGCGCATGCGTGCGGCGCGCGTTCTCGGGGTCCGCGAACAGGCCCACGTTGATGTACAGCCTGCGCTGCGCGGCCCTTTGCGGCGGCCGCGCCGGCACGGGGTCTTTCGCCTGGGGCGGCTCCTGGACCGGCGCCTGCACTGCCTCGGGTTCCGGCCCGGCCTCGGGCTGCGGCAGCGCCTGGCCGCCGGAAGCCGGTTCGATGGCCACAGGCGCCGGATCGGCGGCTGGTGCAACAGGCCGCTCGCCGTCCACGCCTGGCGGCTGCGGCGCGGGCCCGGGTTCAGGCGCGGACAGTGCGGCGGACACGGGCTCGCCAACGTCCGGCATCGGCCGGGCCTCCATCGCACCGGCAAAGGCCAGCCACACCGCGGCGGCGGCCAAGGCCAGCGCCGCGCCCACCACCGCCACCCACAGCAGCCGGCGCCGGCTGCTGGCCCGGCGCTGCAGCAGCCCCATGGCCTCGCGCATGGTGGAGGCGGCCGACACCGCGCCGTCGATGCGCCGGCGCGCATCGGCATGCACCAGCGCATCGCCATACAGGCCCAGCCCGCCGCACAACACCGTCAGCCCGGCCAACGCCAGGCCGGCCAGCATGGGCCACGGCAATGCCAGCCACCGGTGCCCCACGGCCCACAGCAGCAGCGCACCCGACGCCAGCGCCGCAAACGCCAGCAGCGCCTGCCGCCACAGCCGCCGGAACGCAAGCCACCCCAGCGGGCACAAGGCCGCCGCCAGGTTCCACCCGGGCAGCACGCGCCCCGCCGCATCCAGCCGCTCGAATGCGGCCAGGTAGTGCTCCAGGTTCACGGGCCCCAGCGCTGCCCGGTACAGCGCCGGCGCGACGCTGGTGTACTGCGCAGCCGCGCCGGGCGGTTCCGCGGCATGCGCCGCATGGGCGGTGTAGGTTGGCATGCGCGCCATTCTGGCATGCGGCCCCGCACGCTCCGCGCGGGCGGCCAGCCACAAAAAAACCCGCCACGGGCAGGCCATGGCGGGTTTTTACGAACTGGTAGGGCGTGGCGGACTTGAACCGACGACCAAAGGATTATGAGTCTGGCCGGGTCATGAGCGCTGGCACACGCTTACACGTGATGGGCATCTACAAAAGCGGCTGGATGCATTGCCCCCTAGGCCGCGTGTATCCTCGATCCCCATGCGATTTGTAGATGACTCGAACAATCAAAGCGAGGTGCCCCAGTGACTGAAGCCAACGAACTTCCCAACGCAGACAAGGAGGCTCTTGGCTCTCGCTTGAGAAAGCTGAGGGAGGGCATCTCCTGGACACTGGGCGAGTTGAGCGAGGTGACCAAGCACCTAGACCCGTCTGGCGACGGCGTCTCCAAGGTTTCAATTTCTCGCTATGAGAACGGTGACTCCTTCCCCGGCTACCGGGAGATCAAGTTGCTCGCACAGGCGTTCGCCGTTCCTGTCGCCTCCCTCTTCTATGGCGATGTACCCGACCCCTACTCGGGTTGGGACATGTCTCTTGATGACTACCTGAGGAATGTCATCAGAAGCGTGTTGATCGAAGAGGGGGTCATTGAAGGCGAGTCCCGTGCCGACAGAGAGCACAAGCAGATGCTCTTGTTACGCAGCATCCAACTTCGACGAAAAGCCATCTCGCGCGACGCTCTGGATGACGAAGACAAGGCCGAACGAACGCGACTAGACAAAGCACAACAGGGTGAGCTGGATAGGCTTGCGCTGGAAGCCGATGCTCTCCCAGAGAAGAAATCAAAGAAGCAAAAATGAGATAAATCTCGAAAAAGATTTGACAATCACGGAACGCGAAGCCAGAATCAAATTCGAGAATTTTCTCGTTTTTGAAAGGTTTCGCCATGAGCAACCCGAAGAAGGGCGTCACGCCCGAGCAACTGCGCCAAGCAGCCAAGGACCTCAACCTCACGGTTGCGGCCATCGCCGAAGGGACCGGCCTCTCCAAGGCCTACATCAGCGAGTTTCGCAATGAGACCCGCAACCTCTCGACCTCACAGCAAGCCCAACTCCGCACCTATCTCGAAGCCCAGTACGAAGAGCAGGGCCAGGAGTTCCCCGAGGAACAGGACACCAGCGACCGGGATCTGCTGCAGGGCCTGGGCGGCATGGTCAAGCGCATCACGCGCCCGGCCATCCTGCTGTCCGAGGACGTGCCCGCAGCGCAGGCCGAGAAGCTCACCGACCTGATCGAGGCGAACCGCCTCAAGGTGGGCGACATCCTCAACACCGAGTTCGCCAACGGCGGCTTCCTCGGCGGCGAGTTCTCGGAGGGCACCGAGAACGCCATCCGCGAAATCTTCGCGCTGCTGGCGCTGAACTACGTGGCCATCCTGATGCTGCAGGGCCGGAACATCGCCCGCAAGCTGCCCGAAGGCTTCCAGCCAAAGACGCTGGGCGACTGGCTCTCGGGCTACCTCTCCACCTCCCCCCTGGCCGATCTGCTGCCCGAGGCAGACCCCGCCGACGCCGAAGCGGAGGCAGCATGAGCACGTTCACAACGCCCATTTCGATGGTGGCCGGCTCTGGCAAGGGCGCGGCCCTTGCCGCTGGCGTGATCGGACTGCTTTTGATGCTCGCGCTGGCGTCCAAAAGCGACCCGACAGCACGCAATCAGACCATCGGACGGTGATTCTGATGCGGTCAGAACCGTCAAAACCCAGTTCTGATGCGGGTTCCGGGCCTGTCGCACGTGCGGCAGTGCCCGGGCGGCGCACGCGCGGCGATGGCGTCCGCGCTGCGCACGGGCTCCAGCAGCCTCTCTTTTCTGGTGAACAGGCGGCCTGCGTGCTCCCCTGCCCTCCCCTGACGGGGCGCCACAAGGCGCCGACCGGGGCACCCGCGAGCACGAAGGTGCGAGTGGGGGGGGAGGGAACCCCGTCCGCCCCTGCGGCTTGCGCTGCACCCGGTGACATCGCCACCGCCACGCTGCCCGACGGCACCTGCAAGCAATTCCGGGAGCTGCCGTGCTTTGACGCCTACGTGGGCGTGTGGCGCGCGGCGGGCTTCCTGGTGACCTGGAACGACCCGTGGACTGTCGTCATCACCCGCGGCGGACTAGATGCCGGGCCGCCTCGCCCCTCTGAATCTCCCGCCCACCCGGACACCCCCTAACCCCCTGGAGGCCTCTCATGGTCAAACTCGATTTGGGCATTGCCAAGTTCGACTACTACGTGCCCACCATTCACGACGGCTGGCCGCTGCATTTCAGCATCGGCCGCGAGGGCATCTTCCTGTTTATCAAGCCCATCCAGTTCGCGCTGCTGTGGCCCTGGGTAGAAGCGTGAACCAGATGCCCGCACAACGCCCCTTTGCCTGGTGGAGCACCCCCACTCAGCGCGCACTGCGTTCAGACACACCTGCGCCCGGCCAGGGCTTGCACCGCCGCCCCTTCTCTCGCGCCAGCCAGGCGCAACCGCCCTTGGAGTCTGATCGTGGAACAGCGCAAATTTTCCGCTTCACGGGCAGTAACACCCCGTATGAGTCTCATGAGTGAGACAGCAGCCAGCGAAGCGCAGCCGCTCATGGGACTCGATACGGTACGGATCAAAAGCCCTTACATGGCCCGCAGCATCGTGGACAGGGTGAAAGCTCAGGGCCAGAGCTATTGCCAGGTGCTCAACGAAACCGGCGAACTGCTTTGGGAAGTCACCCGCACCAACCTGCGGGGCTCCTACGACTCCCGGATCATGGTCAAGCCGATGTACGAGGACTGCAGCAAGTCCAAGAGCGGCAAGCCCGAATGGCACCCGAGCCAGCCCTATCTGATCGTGGAATGTTCGCTTCCCAAGGCCATGCACGGCCAGAACATGTACGGGGTGATCGCGGACCTTCCCGAAGCCTGCGAGAGCCTGCGTGCCCTGCTGCAGCGGCTGCTGGGGGTGGAACTGCCCCACACCGGCCAATGGACCGTGCAGCGCGTGGATTGGTCAGAGAACTTCCGGTTGCCCTACCAGGCGGTGCAGGAGTTCTTCGAGGGCATTTACCACGTGGCCTTTCCGCGCCGGAAGATGCAGAAGTACGGCAACGAGGCCATCTTCGTGCCCGGCACGACCACCACGATCAAGCTGTACCACAAGGGACCCGAGTTCGACCGCAACGACCGCAAGCGGCTTTACGTGGTCCTGCGCGGCCTTTACCAGCAGAACCGCGCCAAGGATGCGGCCACCGACTGGGCACACCGGCAGGCATCGCGGAAAGTGGCGGCGCTGCAGCGCCTGGCGAACGACCGGCTTCGTGCCGAGGTAGAGATCCACGCCGAGAAGCTGGACTACGACTTCGGCCACAAGCCCAAGGTGCACGAGGTCACCACGGCCTACCTCGAAGCCGTGTTCGACAAGGAAATCGCGCGGCTGCTGCGTGAAGGCCAGGACGGCGTGCAGATCGTGCGCACCAGCATGGCCGTGCGTGATCGCTTGGAGGCTCGCTATTCACCCGAGCTGGCCGGGCTGCTGCATGGCTTCTGGCTCGCCCTCGCCACCCACGGCGAAGACGACACGAAGACCCGCAGCACGCGCGCCACCTTCTACCGGCGCCGCAAGCAACTCGTGGACGCTGGCGTGTCTTGGCTCGCCACCGACATGCAACTCATCGAGCGTCAGGGGCAGATGCTGCCCGCTGACTTCTCCCCCGTTCGTGCAGACCCCAGGCGATGTACCAGCCTGGTGCGCGAAAGACCCGCGTTCGACTACCAGCGCGGACTACTCCAACTGGCCGCCTAAGGCCCTCTCCGAAAGGAAATCATCATGAGCGAAACCGTTCTCGTATTGCGTGCCGACCGGTACGAATTCACCAGCGAAAAGACCGGCGAAATCATCAAGGGTGCCAACGTCTACTTCATCAGCGACACCCAGGTCGAGACTCCGAACGCCGTGGGCGACAAGCCCATGAAAGTAGCCATCAGCGATGAGGTGTTCGACGACATCAAGCTCCACGGCGCGCCGGCCATCTACGACATCACTACCCGCACCAAACCGGGCAAGGACGGCACAGCCACGGTAGTGCTCACGAAAGCCAAGTTCCAGCAGTCATTCAAGCTGCCCGAGTCGGAATGAAAAAAAGCGCTCACGTGCTGCAACACATGAGCGCCCACCGAACCACAAAAACCTATCCGTGATCGGCCCTGGCAGCTTACTCCATGTAGGCCGCCAGCGGCCATGAATCGAGGCACACCATGTTCTTCCACGCCCCCAGCAGCATCTACGGTCCCGACTGCCTTCGCATGTTCATGGATGAACTCGGAGGCCCTAAGGCCGTGCACAAGTACCTGGGCGTTTCCGAGCGCACCGTGTTCCATTGGCTATCCACGGGCCGTGTTCCCCGCGCTGCAGTCCTCGCACTGTTCTGGGAATCGCAGTATGGGCGTTCGCAGATCTTCACCGACCAGGTAAACGAGATTCGCCTGCTGTATCGGGAGGTATGCCTACTGCGCGAACAGTTCCAACGTGCGAAAGACATCATCAGGGGCCTGCGCGCCATGCACGCGGGATCGGCCAACGAACCCCTATTCGAAGAGCTACCCGACTTCGGCCCGGCGATGCAACCCACCATCAACGTGAACGCTGAGCTACCGATGGCAATGGCCCATGCCGGGGAGGAAAAGGCAACGGGCACAACACACGCATCTCCGCGAGCACGCAAGGCCATGCAAGCTTTCGAGCACACCCGCAAGGCATCGAGAGCATGAGGGCTGCGCCATGGAATCGCCCCTGTTTCTCAACGCCGATGAACTCGAAACCCTCACGGGCTTCAAGACACCCGCGCGCCAGGTGGAATGGCTGCGCACCAAGGGCTGGCGCTTCGAGATCAACGGCAACCGCAGGCCCATCGTGGCCCGCAAATACGCCGAGAAGATGCTGGGTTGCGGCGTGCCCGAGGAACGCGGCTACAGGCCGAATTTCGGCGCATTGCAGGGGGCGTGATGGGGCGGCGTAGGCAGTCGAACTTTGACGATCCCCCGCGCTTCCATCGCAAGGGCAACGTCTGGTATCACGTGAGCGGCACCCTGCCCCGTGTGTGGACGCGCCTTTCCAACGACCGGGCCGAAGCCCTGCGCCTGTGGGCTCAACGCGAAGGCGTGCGCGAGGACGATTCGACCCGGCTTTTCTCTGTGGTGGCCCGCCGCTACGTGCGCGAGGTGTTTCCCACCAAGAGCGTGCAAACCCGACGCGACAACGACAAGGAACTCGCCAACCTGCTGCGCGTGTTCGGGCACATGCCCATCGACGCCATCGCACCCATGCACATCCGCGAGTACCTCGACATTCGCGGCCAAGTCGCCAAGGTGCGCGCGAACCGCGAGAAGGCCCTGTTCTCGCACATCTTCAACAAGGCCAGGGAGTGGGGCTACACCAGCGCGCAGAACCCTTGCCAGGGCGTGAAGGGCTTCAAGGAAACGGGGCGCGATCGGTACGTGACTGATGATGAATTCGAGCGCGTGAAGCTCAACGCGCACTACACCGTGGCCGATGCAATGGACCTCGCCCTGCTCACGGGCCAGCGGCCGGCCGACGTACTCAAGATCAAGCGCACGGACATTCGCGACGGCGCGCTGTGGATCGTGCAAAACAAGACCGGCGCGCGCCTGGGCATCGAGGTCACCGGCGAGCTGGCTGCTGTCATCGAGCGCATCACCCAACGGCCCAAGAAGGCCATCAGCGCGTACCTGATCCAGGACGAGAACGGCCAGCCCTTGAGCCAGTTCGCCTTGCGCTCACGCTTCGACAAGGCGCGCACGCTGGCAAAGGTGGATTTTCAGTTCAGGGACATCCGGGCAAAGGCCGCGACTGACATGGGGGATTTGGCCCGCTCGCAACAGCTACTCGGTCACAAGAATCGCAGCATGACGGAGCACTATGTAAAGTTGCGGACCGGAACGAGAGTCAAGCCGTTAAGAGGTCTTTGAACAAGGGCTCTTCGGCAAATTCAATATCAGCTGCTGAAACAACGCCACGATTCCGTCGTGGTAACGGTGCAATCTCTCACCGGACATAGAGAGTCGTCGCCCCTCAAACTCTGCCAGGCCCGGGTGCTGCTGTACATCCTTCTGCGTGACGTGCCCGTACTGATGGAGCAGCAAATTGCGCACTCCGTTCGCTTCGTTGAATGCTTGCGCATGCTCTTGTGAGACATCAATTTGCACGTCAAACCACCCAAACAGCGTCTTCATGCGCCCCATGGCATCAAGGCCACCTTTGGGCGTCTGATTTATTGCCAGCTTTTCTAACGAACCTGCGGCTTCTCGGCACATTTGTTCGGGCCACGGTCTCGACTCGATGCCACCGACCTTTCCAGGTTTGAGCTTGGAAATCGCCACCTCCGCGGCCTGGCGGTTGTGCCGGACCATAGCGGCAATCAGGTTTTCAACCCCGGCTTCCTGTACAGCCCACAAACTGAGGAACACGTGACTGAACATCGTGTGGTACCCCTCACCTTCCATCTTCCGGGCCCAACGGCTGGTTTCCTCAGCCCGATTGACTGCACGCTCAAGGACCGCCGAGTCGATTGACTGCCTGCGCTTGTGTTCGGCTTCAAGCATTGGCCGATGGAGTGGCAACATTGCTGCTGCCATTGACAGGCTTTCCTTGTAATAGCTGGCTGTGAAAAAGTCTCCCACAAGGTATGACCCAGCCGTGCTGAGCGCGTACCAAATGGGCGATTTTTCTTTGAGATGCTCCAGCGATTCCGGCTCAGTGAGTTGCATACATTCCCTAAAACCAACGGAAATTGTAGAAACTGCAGCCGAAATGTAGAAGCCCATGCACCATGAAATGAGCGCTACACCGCATGGAACTTGGTAGGGCGTGTTGGACTTGAACCAACGACCAAAGGATTATGAGTCCTCTGCTCTAACCAACTGAGCTAACGCCCCGGGATGCGTCGCCCGCGCCTCGTCGGCGGGACAGCGGCGGCTATTGTATGTGCTACTTGTGGTGGCTCAGGGCGTTGGACACCAGTTTGGAGGTGATGTCCACGATCTGGATCATGCGGTCGTAGGGCATGCGCGTGGGGCCTATCACGCCCAGCGTGCCGACCACCTGGCCGTCGACCTCGTACGGCGCGCTCACCACGGACAGCTCCTCGAAGGGCACGACCTGGCTTTCGCCGCCGATGAAGATGCGCACGCCCTCGGCGCGGCTGGAGATGTCCAGCAGCCGCAGGATCTGGGTCTTCTGCTCGAACAGGTCGAACGCCCGGCGCAGGTGGCCCATGTCGCCGGAGAAGTCGCTCACGGCCAGCAGGTTGCGCTCGCCTGAGAAGACGACCTCTTCCTGCGACTCGGACAGCGCCTGCGAGCCCGCGTTCACCGCGGCCTGCATCAGCGCCGCGATCTCGCCGCGCAGTTTGTCCACCTCCAGCCTGAGCCGCTCGCGCACCTGCTCCATGGCCAGGCCCGCGTAGTGGGCGTTGAGGAAGTTGGCGGCCTCCACCAGCTGGGACTGGGTGTAGTCGGACTCGGTGAAGAGCACGCGGTTCTGCACGTCGCCATCGGGCGAGACGATGATCACCAGCAGCCGCCGCTCCGACAGCCGCAGGAACTCGATGTGCCGGAACACCGAGGTGCGGCGCGGCGCCATGACCACGCCCACGAACTGCGACAGGCTGGACAGCAGGTGCGCTGCGTTGGCGATCACCTTCTGCGGCTGCTCGGGCTTGATCTGCAGGGCCGGCAGCTGCTCCTGCTGCGCGGTGAGCATGGTGTCCACGAAGAGCCGGTACCCCTTGGCCGTGGGCACCCGGCCGGCCGAGGTGTGGGGGCTGGCAATAAGCCCCAGTTCCTCAAGGTCTGCCATCACGTTGCGGATGGTGGCGGGCGACAATTCGAGGCCCGATGCCCGCGACAGGGTTCTTGAGCCCACCGGCTGCCCGTCGGCGATGTAGCGCTCGACCAAAGCCTTGAGCAACAACTTGGAGCGGTCATCAAGCATCGAACCATTTTAATGATGTAATTTCCGCATGAAGCCCATCTTCCGTCGCGTCGCCGTGATAGGCAAATACCAGGTACCTGCCGCCGGTGCGGCATCGGACAGTTCGCGGCAGATCATCGAGAGCATCGCCCGGTTCATCGCCCAGCAGGAGTGCGAGCCGACGCTGGAGACCGAGACGGCGGCGAGCACCGGCCTCACCGGCTACCACACGCTGGACGTGGACGGCATCGGCCAGCATTGCGACCTGTGCGTGGTCGTGGGGGGCGACGGCACCATGCTCGGCGTGGGCCGCAGGCTGGCCGCCTACGGCACGCCGCTGGTGGGCATCAACCAGGGGCGGCTGGGCTTCATCACCGACATTCCGCTGCAGGGCTACCAGGACGTCCTCACCCCCATACTGCACGGCGACTACGAGGAGGACGTGCGCCCGCTGATGCAGGCGCGCGTGGAGCGCGGCGGGGAATCGGTCTTCGAGGCCCTGGCGCTCAACGACGTGGTGGTCAACCGCGGATCCACCTCGGGCATGGTGGAGCTGCGGGTGGAGGTGGACGGCGTGTTCGTCTCCAACCAGCGCGCCGACGGCCTCATCGTCGCCTCGCCCACGGGCTCCACGGCCTATGCGCTGTCGGCCGGCGGGCCCATGCTGCACCCGTCGATCCCGGGCTGGGTGCTGGTGCCCATCGCGCCGCACACGCTGTCCAACCGGCCCATCGTGCTGTCCGACACCTCCGAGATCGCCATCGAGGTGGCGGGCGGGCGCGACATCAGCGCCAACTTCGACATGCAGTCGCTGGCCTCGCTGCAGCATGGCGACCGCGTGCTGGTGCGGCGCTCTGCCCACCGGGTGTGCTTCCTGCACCCGCGCGGCTGGAGCTTCTTTTCCACCCTGCGCAGGAAGCTGCGCTGGAACGAGGGAGGCTCCTGACCATGGCCCTGAGACGGATCGCGCTGCGCGACTTCGTGATCGTGCAGGCGCTGGACCTGGACCTGCACGCCGGCTTCACGGTGCTGACCGGCGAGACCGGCGCGGGCAAGTCCATCCTGATCGACGCCCTGCAGCTGCTGCTGGGCGCGCGCGCCGACACCGGCGTGATACGCGAGGGCGCGCAGCGCACCGACATCTGCGCCGAGTTCGACACCGGCCCGGCCGCGCTCGGCGCCTGGCTCCATGAAGCCGGCTTTGCGCACGACGACGCGCTGCTGCTGCGCCGCACCGTGGACCTGCAGGGCAAGAGCCGCGCGTGGATCAACGGCATACCGGCCACGGCCGCGCAGATGCGCGCCCTGGGCGAGCACCTGCTGGACATCCACGGCCAGCATGCCTGGCAGAGCCTGACGCGGCCCGACGCCGTGCGCGGCCTGCTCGACGCCTACGCCGGCGCGCAGGCCGAGCCGCTGGCCGCGCTGTGGACCGGCTGGCGCGACGCGCAGAAGGCGCTGGCGCACGCGCGCGAGGCGCAGGACACGCTGCAGCAGGAGCGCGAGCGCCTGCAGTGGCAGATCGGCGAGGTGGACAAACTCGCGCCGCGCGAGGGCGAATGGGACGAGCTCAACGCCGAGCACGCGCGCCTGTCCAACGCCCAGGCCCTGCTCGACAACGCCCAGGGCGCGCTGTCCGCGCTGCAGGACGACGAGGCCGGCGGCGCGCTGGCCGCGCTGGCGCAGGCGCAGCACCTGCTGCAGGCGTACGAGCACATCCACGAGGACTTTCGCGCGATGAACGAGGTGCTGGCCTCGTGCATCGCCCAGGCGGACGACGTGGCGCATTCGCTGCAGGGCTATCTGCGCCATGCCGAGCCCGACCCCGATGCGCTGGAGCGGCTCGACGCGCGCCTGTCGCAGTGGATGCAGCTGGCGCGTCGCTACAAGCGCACGCCGTCCGAGCTGCCGGCGCTGCTCGACGGCTGGAAGGAGTCGCTGCGCCGCCTGGACGATGCCGCCGACCTGGCCGCGCTCGAGGCGGCCGAGCAGGCCCAGGCCGCCGCCTACCGGAAGACCGCGCGCGCGCTGTCGCAAAAGCGCGCCAGGGCCGCCCCGAAACTGGCGCAGGCCATCACCCAGGCCATGCAGGGCCTGGGCATGGCGGGCGGGCGCTTCGAGGTGCAGGTGGACAAGGCCGCCGAGCCCGGCCCGCACGGCGTGGACCAGGTGGCCTTCCTGGTCGGCAGCCACCCGGGCATGACGCCGCGCCCCGTGGGCAAGGTGGCCTCGGGCGGTGAGCTTTCGCGCATCGCGCTGGCCATCTCGGTCGCCACCAGCGCGCTGGGCGAGGCGCCCACGCTGATCTTCGACGAGGTGGACTCGGGCGTGGGCGGCGCCGTGGCCGAGACCGTCGGCCGGCTGATGCAGCAGCTCGGGCGCGCGCGCCAGGTGCTGGCCGTCACCCACCTGCCCCAGGTGGCGGCCTGCGCGGACCACCACCTGATCGTTTCCAAGCACCGCCACGCCGAGGGCACGACCAGCGCCGTGGCGACCGCCGGCGCCGATGAGCGCGTGGCGGAAGTCGCCCGCATGCTGGGCGGGCAGCAGCAGTCCCCCACCACCCTGGCACATGCCCGCGAGATGCTCGACGGCGCGCGTGCCGCCACCGCAGCGGGTTGAGAGCCATGTCACTGGAAGTCGTCGTCATCACCGGCATGTCCGGCTCGGGCAAGTCCGTGGCCCTGCACGCGCTGGAGGACGCGGGCTACTACTGCGTGGACAACCTGCCGCCGGAGCTGCTGGCCTCGTTCGTCGCGCTGGAGCACGCGCACCACGGCCACCGCGTCGCCGTGGCCATGGACGTGCGCAGCGCCACCGCCCTGCCGCTGGTGCCCCAGCAGCTCGACCGCCTGCGCGAGCAGGGCGTGCAGGTGCGCTCGCTGTTCCTGGACGCCACCACCGGCACGCTGGTGCGGCGCTTTTCCGAGACGCGCCGGCGCCACCCGCTGTCGCAGGACGAGCTGATCGAGGGCCGGCGCGCGCTGGTGCAGACCATAGAGCTGGAGCGCGAGCTGCTGGCCGAGCTGCGCGCGCAGTCCCACGTCATAGACACGAGCACCCTGCGCCCGTCGCAGCTGCTGAGCTACGTGAAGGACCTGCTGGCCGTCCCGCCCAGCCAGCTCACCCTGGTGTTCCAGTCGTTCGCCTTCAAGCGCGGGCTGCCGTTCGATTCGGACTATGTCTTCGACGTGCGCATGCTGCCCAACCCGCACTACGAGCCCACGCTGCGCCCGCTCACCGGCAAGGACGCGCCCGTGGCCGAATACCTGCGCCAGCAGCCCGAGGCGGCGCTGATGCTCTCGCACATCACCCAGTTCCTGGAGCACTGGCTCGACGCCCTGGCGCAGAACCACCGCAGCTACGTCACGGTGGCCGTGGGCTGCACGGGCGGGCAGCACCGCTCCGTGTACCTGGTGGAGCAGCTGGCCGAGCGCTTCGCCGGCCGCTGGAACACGCTGCGCCGGCACCGCGAGCTCGACGGCATCTGAAGCATCGCTATTCAATGAATAGCTGCTGCCGCCTGTCACTCCTTGTTTTCAGCAATGGAAACAACTGAAAACCTTGCATGCCGGGCGGCAGGCGCTATCGTTTTCGATAGCCCCCTAGATTACAGCGCCTCGATCAGCCTGCGCACGGGCGCGGGCAACCCCAGTTCCAGGCACTGCTCCGGCGTGAACCAGCCGGCCTGCAGCCCCTCGGCGCAGTGCGGGTCCGCCGCCCCGGCGCCGCGCGCCAGCACCGGGTGCAGGTGCAGGTCGCGGTGCGTCAGCACATGGGTGAACGCCGGCAGGTCCTCGGCCGCGCCCGCGGCCGGCGGGGGCAGGGCCGCGTCCAGCCCGGCGCGGCTGGCATAGACCGGCGGGCAGTACAGCCCGGCCCATATGCCCGCGGACGGGCGGCGCTCCAGCCACAGGCGGCCCGCCCCGTCCTGGCGCAGCAGCAACCACCAGGCCTGCGCGCTGCGCTTGAGCTTGCGCGTGCGCACCGGATAGTCCTGCGGATTGCCGTCGCGCCGCGCCGCGCAGGCGCTCTGCAGCGGGCACAGCATGCAGCTCGGGTTGCGGGGCAGGCAGATTCCCGCACCCAGGTCCATCAGGCCCTGGGTGTAGCGCGGCATGGCGGCGTGCAGGTCGTCATGGGGCAGCAGCGCCTCGGCCAGGCGCCACAGCTCGCGCTCGTTCTTCGCCTCGGCCAGGTCGGCACGGAAGCCCAGCACGCGCGTGAGCACGCGCCGCACGTTGGCATCCAGGATGGCCGCGCGCTCGCCGAAGCAGAACGCGGCGATCGCGCCCGCCGTGGAGCGGCCTATGCCCGGCAGGGCGGCCAGCTCGGGCACCGTGCGCGGGAACCGGCCGCCATGCTGCTGCACCACGATCTGCGCGCAGCGGTGCAGGTTGCGCGCGCGGCTGTAGTAGCCCAGACCGCTCCACAGGGCCAGCACCTCGTCCTGCGGCGCCGCGGCCAGCCGCTGCACGTCGGGAAAGCGCGCCAGGAAGCGCGCGTAGTACTCCAGCACCGTGGCCACCTGGGTCTGCTGCAGCATGATCTCGGACAGCCAAACGCGGTAGGCGTCGCGCGTGTTCTGCCAGGGCAGCTGGTTGCGCCCATGCCCGGCCTGCCAGCGCACGACCTGCGCCGCGATCTCCACCGGCGGCTGCGTCATGCGGGCGTCAGGGGCTGGGGCACGGTCTCGGGAATGTCCGGCACGGGCAGGTCCTCCTGCGCGCCCGGCGGCTGCTGCACGAGTTCGGCCGTGAGCTCGGCCAGGCGCAGCTCCAGCTCGGCCAGGTTCTCCTCGGCGGCCTCGATCTCGGCGATGCGCTCCACCAGGCCGCTGGCCGCCTGCCGGATGCGGTTGACCGCCTCCATGCGCCGCTCGAAGCTGTGCTTGCGCTCGCGCAGCTGCGCGTCCAGCTGCGCCGTGGCCGTCTTGCTCCACATCTCCAGCTCGTTGGCCGCGGCCTCGAACACCGTGCGCAGGCGCAGGCCCAGCGCGCGCAGCAGGCGCTGCGCGAACTCCGGCCGGGCCAGGCGCAGCACGTTGCCCATGCCCACGTACTGCAGGTGGCGCTGCTCGATGGCCGCTATCTCCCGCACGTAGGCGCCCAGCTGCGCCGCCGCCGGCACCTGCAGCGAGAAGCCGAATTCGGTGTTGAGCTGGCGGAAGGTGCCGCCCAGCATGGCCTGGATCTCGCCGCCCGTGGCCTGGGCCGCCTCCATGGCGGCGCGCACGCTTGCGAAGGTCTCGCCATACGCCTTGCGCACGCCCAGCTTGAGCCCCGGGGATCCGAGCGCCTCGGTCAGAGGCGCCAGCTGCGCCTTCAGCGCACGGGGGCCGAGCTGGTGGAACAGCTCGCGCAGCATCTTCAGATGCACGGCGCGCACGGCCTGGATGCGGGCCGTGCAGGCCTCGAACTCCTGCTGCTCCTGCTCGATGCGCCCGCGCATGGCATCGATCACCGATGCGTTCTTGCCGCGCAGGCTGCGCAGCTCCAGCATCTGGTCGTCGAGGTCGCGGCGGCGGATGTTGATCACGCGCCGGGCCTCGTTGCGCAGGCCCGTCACGCCACTGGCCACCGCGGCCCGCAGTATGGCCTGGCGCCGCCCCATGATGCCCGTGCCCAGCGCCACTTCCAGCTGCGGCAGGCCGCTGGCCTCCAGCAGGTCGCCGTCTCCGTTGATCTTGGCCACCAGGCCCTTCTGCGCGGATACGGCCGCCACCTGGCCCAGCGGAACGCCCAGCACCTCGGCGACCGTGTGGCGCTGGCGCTCCAGCTGCGCCTGCACCTGGGCGGGCGCGTTCAGCGAGTCCCACAGCGTATCGATCTTGTTGAGCACCACGAGCCGCGCGTCGAACGCATCCTCGGCCCCGCCCAGGTGGTCGCGCCAGATGTCCAGGTCCGAGCGCGTCACGCCGGTATCCGCGCCCAGGACGAACACCGCCGCATGGGCCTGCGCGATGAGGTTGATGGTGAGCTCGGGCTCCACGCCCACGGCGTTCAGCCCCGGCGTGTCCAGGATCACCAGCCCCTGCCTGAGCAGGGGATGGGGGATGTTGATGACGGCGTGCCGCCACATCGGCACCTGCACCATGCCGCCGGCATCCTGCGTGAGGTTCTCGTCGCCCGCCTCGTCGCTCCAGAAGCCCAGCGCCCGCGCCTCGTCCAGGGATACGCGGCGCACCTCGGACACCTTTTCCAGGGCCCTGGCCATCTGCGCCGGGTCGTCCATGTCCAGGGCCACCGTGACCCAGCGTTCGGGCCTGAGCCGCCATTCGGCCAGCCCCGGCGGCTGCATGCGCGTCTCTATGGGCAGCAGGCGCAGGCAGGGCTCCGTGCCCGCCTCGTAGCCCAGCTCGGTGGGGCACATGGTGGTGCGCCCGGCGCTCGCGGGCATGATGCGCCGCCCGTAGCCGGCGAAGAAGATGGCGTTGATGAGCTCGGACTTGCCGCGCGAGAACTCGGCCACGAAGGCCACCGTCACCTTGTCGCTGCGGACCTGCTCCTCCAGGCGCTGCAGGCGCTCCTCGACGGCGGCGTCCATGAGATCGTGCGCCCCCATCCATTGGCCGAGCCGCTTGAGCTGCTGGGCAAAGGCGCGCCGCCACGCACCATGCTGGTCAAACCGTTCGTTGAATGAGGATCCCACTGTGCTCCCGGATATCAATGCAATGCGTGCGCCCAGACGGGGTGCAGGACGGCGCAATACTAGCATCGCGCCCGCGCGCGCACCCAGGCTAGGGCCTCTGGCAGTTCGGACAGAAGTAAGTGCTTCGCTGCCCCTGGCGCAGCAGGCGCACGGGCGTGCCGCATCGCCGGCAAGGCAGGCCCTCGCGCCCATAGACGTTGGCCTCCGCCTGGAAATGCCCGGCACTGCCATCGGCGCTGAAGAAATCCCGCAGCGTGCTGCCGCCGCGCTCCACGGCCCGCGCCAGCACCTCGCGGATCGCGCCATGCAGGCGCAGCGCGCGCTGCGGGCCGATGGCGCTGGCGCGCACCGTCGGCCGGATGCGGGCCAGGAACAGCACCTCGCACGCGTAGATGTTGCCCACGCCGACCACCACCCGGCCCGCCAGCAGCAGCTGCTTGATGGGCATGCGGCTGGCGCGCAGGCCCGCATGAAAGGCCTGGAAATCGAAATCCCCGCCCAGGGGCTCGACCCCCAGGGCCCCCAGCAGCTTGCGCGCCTTCGGATCGTCCTCCCCGGCCGCCCAGACCACGGCGCCGAAGCGGCGCGGGTCGTGCAGCCGCAGGGTGCCGCGGTCCGTCTCCATGTCGAAGTGGTCGTGCGGGCCGCGCTGCGGCAGGCCATGGGCAAAACGCAGGCTGCCCGACATGCCCAGGTGGATCAGCAGCAGGCCGTGCTGCAGGTCCAGCAGCAGGTATTTGCCGCGCCGGCGCACGGCCAGGACCCGCTGCCCGGCCAAGGCCCCGGGCGCCAGGCCCAGCGGCCAGCGCAGGGGCTTGCCCAGCGCCACCGCGCGTATCGTCGCACCGCCGATCGCATCGGCAAGGCTGCGCCGCGTCACCTCCACCTCGGGCAGCTCAGGCATGCAAACACTCGTCAAGAAGTCCCAGAAGCATGGATTATTATGGGCCGATGGTGCCATCCCTCCGTCGTATTCGGCCTGCAGCCTTGGCATGCGTGGCCGCGGCCTGCATATTTCCCGCCCTGGCCCAGACGGGCGAGCGCGCCTCCGAACCCGCATCCGCGCAGGAGGAAGAAGAGGCCGCCACCGCGCTCAATGCGGAACTGTTCTACGAGCTGCTGCTCGGCGAAATCACCACCAGCGCAGGCGACCCGGCCACGGGCTACAACCTGATGCTGGACGCGGCGCGCCGCAGCGGCGATCCGCAGCTGTACCGCCGGGCCACGGAAATCGCGCTGCAGTCGCGCTCCGGGGAATCCGCCCTGGCGGCCGCCCGCGCCTGGAAGGAGGCGCTGCCGCAGTCGCGCGACGCCAACCGCTACCTGCTGCGCATCCTCGTGGCGCTCAACCGCATCAGCGACAGCGCCGAGCCACTGCGCCAGGAGCTGGCGCACACGTCCGCGCGCGACAAGGTTTCCACGATCCGCGCCCTGCCCCTGCTCTATGCGCGCGCGGGCGACAAGGCCCTGGCCGCGCGGGTGGTGCGGCTGGCGCTGGAGGGGGAACTCAACAACCCCGCCACAGGCCCCATGGCCTGGACCACGGTGGGGCGCATGTACCTCGCGGCGGACGACAAGGCCCGCGCGCTGGAAGCCGCGGGCAATGCGCTGGGGCAGGACCCCGCCGACGACGGCGCCGCCATGCTGTCGCTGCAGCTCTTGGAGAACGCGGTCCCGGAGGCCGAGGCGCTGCTGTCGCGCTACCTCGCCGGCAAGCCCCTGCCCGAGGTGCGCATGGCCTATGCGCGCGTGCTGCTGGAATCGCAGCGCCTGTCCGACGCGCAGGCGCAGGTCGATGCCGTCACGCGCGAGCAGCCCGACAACGCCCAGGCGTGGCTGATCCGGGGATCGCTGCAGCTGCAGGCCGGCGAGCTGGACCAGGCCGAGGCCGCCCTGCAGCGCTGCACGCAGCTGCTGGAGCAGGACCCCGCCACCGAGCAGCGCCAGCGCGCGCTGACGCAGATCTATCTGATGCAGTCGCAGATCGCCGAGAAGCGCGGCGACCTCGCCCAGGCCCAGGGCTGGCTGGCCCGCATCGACGATGCCGAGCAGCTGCTCGCCGTACAGAGCCGGCACGCCTCGCTGCTGGTGCGCCAGGGCCGGCTCGACGAAGCGCGCGCCCTGATCCGCGCCATTCCCGGCAAGGGCCCGGACGACGCGCGGCTCAAGCTCCAGGCCGAGGTGCAGCTGCTGCGCGAGGCCGGCCGCTACCAGCAGGCCTACGAGCTGCAGGGCAAGGTCGTGGCGCTGGCCCCGCAGGACAACGACCTGGCGTACGACCAGGCCATGCTGGCCGACAAGGCAGGCCGCCCCGCCGACATGGAGCGCCTGCTGCGCGCCATCATCGCCCGCCAGCCCGACCATCACCATGCGCTCAACGCCCTGGGCTTTTCCCTGGCCGACCGGGGCGTGCGCCTGCAGGAAGCCAGGGCGCTCATCGTCAAGGCCCTCGAATACGCGCCCGGGGACCCCTTCATCACCGACAGCCTGGGCTGGGTCGAATTCCGCCTGGGCAACCGCAAGGAGGCGCTGGACATCCTGGAGCGCGCCTTCAAGGCGCGGCCCGACGCGGAGATCGCGGCCCACATCGGCGAGGTCCTGTGGAGCCTGGGCCAGCGTGACCGAGCCCTGGCCGCCTGGCGCGAGGGCCTGCGCATCAACAAGGACAACGACGTGCTCAAGGACACGCTCAAGCGCCTGGGGGCCCGGCCTTGACGGCGCCGCGCCCCGCGCGGGGCCGCCTGCTGCTCGCGGGGCTGGCACTCGCGCTGCTCGGCGCCTGCGCGCAGCCCCCCCGCCCGGCCGGCGGCGCCGCGGACCACTGGAGCGGACGGCTGGCCGTGCAGGTGGAGGACGCCGCGGCGCAGTCCTTCAGCGCGGGCTTCGAGCTGCAGGGCAGCCCCCAGGCCGGCGAGCTGACCCTGTTCAACCCGCTGGGCAACGTCATGGCCCGGCTGCAGTGGCGGCCCGGGCATGCGCTGCTGCGCAACGGCAGCGAACAACGCCAATCCACGTCGCTGCAGGCGCTGGTGCTCGAACTGACGGGCAGCGACCTGCCGATCGCCGCGCTGTTCGGCTGGCTCAAGGGCGAGGCGGTGCAGGCCACGGGCTGGCAGGCCGACCTGAGCGCGCTCGGCCAGGGCCGCCTGACGGCCACGCGCCACGCGCCCGCGCCGCAAACCACCCTGCGCGTGGCATTGAGCCTTTGAACATGCGCGCCCTGTACGACGTGCCGGCGCCGGCCAAGCTGAACCTGTTCCTGCACGTCACGGGCCGCCGCCCCGACGGCTACCACCTGCTGCAGTCCGTCTTCATGCTCATCGACTGGTGCGACACCCTGCATTTCGAGCTGCGTGCCGACGGCGCCGTCTGCCGCGAGGACCTCACCCAGCCCCTGCCCGCCGACGACCTCGTGGTGCGCGCGGCCCGCGCGCTGCAGGCGGCCACCGGGTGCGGCCTGGGCGCGCACATCGGGGTGCACAAGCGCGTGCCCGCGCAGGCCGGCATGGGCGGCGGCTCGTCCGACGCGGCCAGCACGCTGCTGGCGCTCAACCGGCTGTGGGGCCTGCACCTGCCGCGCGCGCGCCTGCAGGCCATCGGCCTGGCCCTGGGCGCCGACGTGCCGTTTTTTTTATCGGGCGGGAACGCCTGGGTCGAGGGAATCGGTGACATAATTCGCCCTCTTGATTTGGAGCACCAGCTGCCAGGCGCGAGTTTCGCGGTGGTCAAGCCGGCGGCGGGGTTGGACACGAAAGCCATTTTTTCGCATCCGTCCCTCAAGCGCGATTCAGGCTGTGCTACAATCCAAGGCTTTGCTGCAATGCCCTACCAATTTGGTGGAAACGACCTGCAGCCGGTTGCACGGACCCTGTGCCCAGAGATAGGACAGGCCATTGAATGGCTTGCATCGAAGGGGCTGCGGGGGCGGATGACGGGCTCGGGAAGTGCGGTGTTTGCGCAAGCCACACATGCCATTGACCTGCACGATGCGCCCGCTGCATGGCAAGTCAAAATGTGTGAAAATCTGAGGCTTCATCCGCTGTCGGAATGGGCTTTGGATGAAGAGATAAAAGGCTGATTGCCTGTCGGCAATCGGCCCGTGTAGGGGAGTCGCCAAGTTGGTCAAGGCACCGGATTTTGATTCCGGCATGCGAGGGTTCGAGTCCTTCCTCCCCTGCCAAAATTCATACGAACTTACGCAAATCGGATTCTGGCGAGCCGTTGTCATGATGAAAGCGACCGCTGTGCCTCCTTGTCTGCGTAAGTCGTGATTCATTTCCCGCCCGGGACATCAATTCAGACGGCCGAGTCGCTCATGCAAACCAATACCCCCGACTTCCTGGTTTTCACGGGCAACGCCAACCCTGGCCTGGCTGCCGAGATCGTCCAGCACCTGGGTACCACACTCGGCGCCGTCGATGCGAGTCGCTTCTCCGACGGCGAGGTCACCGTCGAGATCAAGCAGAACGTGCGCGCCCGCGACGTGTTCGTGGTGCAGTCCACCTGCGCGCCGACCAACGAGAACCTGATGGAGCTCCTGATCATGGTCGATGCGCTCAAGCGCGCATCGGCGGAGCGCATCAGCGCCGTGATCCCCTACTTCGGCTATGCCCGCCAGGACCGCCGCCCGCGCTCGACGCGCGTGCCGATCTCGGCCAAGGTGGTGGCCAACATGCTGCAGGCCGTGGGCGTGGCCCGCGTGCTGACCATGGACCTGCACGCCGACCAGATCCAGGGCTTCTTCGACATTCCGGTGGACAACATCTACGCCTCGCCGGTGCTGCTGGGCGACCTGAACGAGAAGAAGTACGAGAACCTGATCGTCGTCTCCCCCGACGTGGGCGGCGTGGTGCGCGCCCGCGCGCTGGCCAAGCAGCTGGGCACCGACCTGGCCATCATCGACAAGCGCCGCCCCAAGGCGAACGTGTCCGAGGTCATGCACGTCATCGGCGACATCGACGGCCGCAACTGCGTGATCATGGATGACATGATCGACACCGCCGGCACCCTGGTGAAGGCGGCCGAGGTGCTCAAGGAGCGCGGCGCCAAGAAGGTGTACGCCTACTGCACCCACCCGATCTTCTCCGGCCCCGCCATCGATCGCATCGCCAACGGTACGGCGCTCGACGAGGTCGTGGTGACCAACACCATCCCCTTGAGCGATGCCGCCAAGGGGTGCGCAAAGATTCGCCAGCTCTCCGTTGCGCCGCTGATCGCCGAGACGATACAGCGCATCTCCAAGGGGGAGTCGGTATCGAGCATGTTCTCGGACTGACCGTCCGGGGACGCAACGCAGGCCTCAGCCCGGTGGGCATAGGGTCTTTTTCAACAGCGGGCCAGGCTGGTCGCGGCCGGTCCCATCAGGAGTTTTCATCATGCAATTCGTCGCTTTTGAGCGCGCCAAGCAAGGTACGGGTGCGAGCCGCCGCCTGCGTATTTCCGGCAAGACCCCCGGCATCGTCTACGGCGGCGCCGCCGAGCCCCAACAGATCGAACTCGATCACAACGCCCTGTGGCACGCCCTGAAGAAGGAAGCCTTCCACTCCAGCATCCTGGACATGGAGCTGGGCGGCCAGGTCACCAAGGTGCTGCTGCGCGACGTGCAGTACCACCCCTTCAAGCAGCAGGTGCTGCACGTGGACTTCCAGCGCGTGGACGACAAGACCCGCGTGCACCTGAAGGTGCCGCTGCACTACGAAGGCCTGGAAGGCTCGCCGGCCGTGAAGGAAGAAGGCTGCACCGTCACACCCCTGATCCACGAAGTGGACGTGATGTGCATGCCCTCGCAGCTGCCCGAGTTCATCACGGTGGACCTGAGCGGCCTGACCTCCAAGTCCGCCCCGGGCGTGCAGTCGCTGAAGATCCCCCACGGCGTGAAGATCGTGGTGCGCGGCTCCAACAAGAACCCCGCCCTGGTGTCGATCAAGCTGCCCGAGGTGGTGGCCGACGCCTCCGCCGCCCCTGCTCCCGCAGCCGCCCCCGCCAAGAAGGGCAAGAAGTAAGCACTGCTTCGCCGCTGCCCCGCAAGGGGCGGCACACCCTGACGGCCCACCCTCGCGTGGGCCGTCGGCTTTTCAGCCCCCGGATAATCGCGGCCATGATCAAACTGTTTGTCGGCCTGGGCAATCCCGGCCCGGAGTACGAGGCCACGCGCCACAACGCGGGCTTCTGGTGGATCGACGCGCTGGCGCGCGAGCTCAAGGTGGTGCTGGCGCCCGAGCGCAGCTACCACGGCCTGGCGGCGCGCGCGAACGTCGCGGGCCACGGCGTCTGGCTGCTGCAGCCGCAGACCTTCATGAACCTGTCGGGCAAGTCGGTGGCGGCCCTGGCGCGCTTCTTCAAGATCGCGCCCGAGGAAATCCTCGTGGTGCACGACGAGCTGGACCTGCTGCCCGGCCAGGCCAAGCTCAAGCGCGGCGGCAGCCACGCGGGCCACAACGGGCTGCGCGACATCCACGCCCAGCTGGGCACCGGCGACTACTGGCGGCTGCGCCTCGGCATAGGCCACCCGGGCGCGCGCGCCGAGGTGATCAACTGGGTGCTGAAGAAGCCCGCGCCCGACCAGCGCACACTGATCGAGGACAGCATCGCCCATTCGCTCAAGGCCTACCCCGCCATGCTGGCCGGCGACATGGACAAGGCCACCCTGCTCGTGCACACGACCAAGCCGCCGCGCCCCAAGCCGCCGCGGCCTGCGCCGCAGGGCGATGCAGAGTAACAGCGCAACTACTTTATTGATAGCTGCCAGCGCTTGCTGGACGAGCCCTGGATGCCAAAAACACCCTGATCAGGCAGACTGCGCCGCGCGCAGGCGCTCGAACTTCTGCCACAGCGTCTCGCGGTCTTCCTTGTGGGCCGGGTCCACGGGAATGCAGGCCACGGGGCAGATGGCCACGCACTGGGGCTCGTCGAAATGCCCCACGCATTCGGTGCATTTGGACGGCTCGATCTCGTAATGCTCCTCGCCCATCGAGATGGCCTGGTTGGGGCATTCGGGCTCGCAGACGTCGCAGTTGATGCACTCGTCCGTGATCATCAGAGCCATGGCGCGGCGTCCTTAGGGAGGGTGAACGGCATGGCCGGATTATCCGCCCTCGCACGCGGGCACGCCTCCATGGCCGGCATGCGGCCGCGGTTTTTGCCGCTATGCTGCGGGGCCCCCCACATACATAGCCGCTCCACATTCCGCCGATGGCCTCGTTCGTCCTCCAACGCCTTGTCACGCTGATCGCGACGCTGCTGGGCGCCTCGGCCGTGGTGTTCGTGGTGCTGGAGGTGCTGCCGGGCAACGCGGCCCAGGTGCTGCTGGGCCCCGACGCCGCGCCCGAGGCCGTGGCCGCGCTGGCCGCGCAGCTGGGCCTGGACCAGCCGGCCCTGGTGCGCTACGGCCAGTGGATGGCCGGCCTGCTCACGGGGCGGCTGGGCGACAGCCACGCCTACAGCGCGCCGGTGCTGGACCTGATCGCCGAGCGCCTGGCCCTGACCGTTCCGCTGGCCCTGCTGGCCATGCTGCTCACCTGCGCGCTGGCCCTGGCCGCGGGCGTGTACGCCGCCGCGCGCCACGGCCGCCTGGGCGACTGGGGCGTGATGGGGCTGGCGCAGGTCGGCATCGCGATTCCCAACTTCTGGTTCGCCATCCTGCTGATCCTGCTGTTCTCGGTGAAGCTGCAGTGGTTCTCGGCCGGCGGCTTCCCGGGCTGGAGCGCCGAGGGCGGCGGCGGCATCCTGCCGGCGCTCAAGGCGCTGCTGCTGCCGGCCCTGGCGCTGGCCGTGGTGCAGGCGGCCATCCTGGCGCGCATCACGCGCTCGGCCGTGCTCGACGTGTTGCGCGAGGACTTCGTGCGCACCGCGCGCGCCAAGGGCCTCACGCGGCGCGCCGCGCTCTGGGGCCATGTGCTGCGCAACGCCATGATCCCCGTGGTCACGGTGATGGGCCTGCAGTTCGCCAACCTGCTGGCCGGCACTATCGTGGTGGAGAACGTGTTCTACCTGCCGGGCCTGGGGCGGCTGATTTTCCAGTCCATCGCCAACCGCGACCTGGTCGTGGTGCGCAACTGCGTGATGCTGCTGGCGGCCATGGTGGTGCTGGTGAACTTCGTGGTCGATCTGCTGTACGCGGCCATAGACCCGCGCGTGAAGGCGCGCGCCCCATGAGCGCCCTGCCGTCCCCCGCCCCCGCGCCGGGCTTCTGGCGGCGCGCGCTGCGCCACCGCAGCCTCATGATCGGCGCGGCGCTCACGGCGCTGCTGCTGGCCGCGGCCGCGCTCTCGCTGGCCTGGACGCCCTGGCCGCCGTACGACATGGCCATGGACGCCGTGCTGCAGCCCCCGGGCGCGCGGCACTGGCTGGGCACCGACGCCTACGGGCGCGACGTGGCCTCGCTGCTGCTCGTGGGCGCGCGCAGTTCCATCCTGGTGGGCGTGATCGCCGTGGGCATCGGCCTGGCGCTGGGCGCGGCGCTGGGCCTGCTGGCCGCCGCGCGTGGCGGCTGGGTGGAGGAGGCCGTGATGCGCCTGGCGGACTTCACGTTCGCGTTCCCGGCGCTGCTGCTGGCCATCATGCTCACGGCCGTGTTCGGGCCGGGCATCGTCACCGCCATCATCGCCATCGGCATCTTCTACGTGCCGACGTTCGCGCGCGTCACGCGCGCATCGGCCCGGGCCGTGTGGGCGCGCGAGTTCATCCTGGCCGCGCGCGCCTGCGGCAAGGGGCCGTGGCGCATCACCGTCGAGCATGTGCTGCCCAACATCGCCTCGGTGCTCATCGTGCAGGCCACGATCCAGTTCGCGCTGGCGATACTGGCCGAGGCGGCGCTCTCGTACCTGGGCCTGGGCACGCAGCCGCCCCAGCCGTCCTGGGGCCGCATGCTGGCCGAGGCGCAGACGCTGATGTTCCAGGCCCCGCTGCTGGCCGTGTGGCCCGGCGTGGCGATCGCGCTGGCGGTGCTGGGCCTGAACCTGCTGGGCGACGGCCTGCGCGACCTGCTGGACCCGCGCCTGGCCAGGGAGCGCTGACCAATGGCGCTGCTCGAAGTCTCCGGCCTGCGCATCAGCCTGCCCACGCGGCGCGGCAGGGCGCTGGCCGTGCGCGGGCTGGACTTCTCGCTCGCGCGCGGCGATACGCTGGGGCTGATCGGCGAGTCGGGCTGCGGCAAGTCGCTCACGGCGCTGGCGCTCATGGGCCTGCTGCCCGAGGGCGCGCAGGCTTCGGGCAGCATCCGCTTCGACGGGCAGGAACTGCTGGGCCTGGACGACAGGGCGCTGTGCCGCCTGCGCGGCAACCGCATGGCCATGGTGTTCCAGGAGCCCATGACGGCGCTCAACCCCGTGCACTCCATAGGCCGCCAGGTGGCCGAGCCGCTGCGCCTGCACCAGGGCCTGACGGCGCGCCAGGCGCGCGCCGAGGCCATCGCGCTGCTGGAGCGCGTGGGCATCGCCCAGGCGGCGCAGCGCCTCGGTGCCTACCCGCACCAGTTCTCGGGCGGGCAGCGCCAGCGCATCACCATCGCCATGGCGCTGGCCTGCGGGCCCGACCTGCTCATCGCCGACGAGCCCACCACGGCGCTGGACGTGACGCTGCAGCGCCAGATCCTGGAGCTGATCCGTGGCCTGGTGGCCGAGCGCGGCATGGCGCTGGTCCTGATCTCGCACGACCTGGGCGTGATCGCGCAGACCGTGCGGCGCACGCTGGTGATGTACGGCGGCACGGTGGTGGAGAGCGGCCCCACGCGCGCCGTGTTCGGCGCGCAGGCCCATCCCTACACCCAGGGCCTGTTCGCCGCGCGCCCGCAGTTCGGCACGGCGCGCGTGCCCGGCGCGCGCCTGCCCACCATCGCCGGCACCGTGCCCGAGCTGGCCGACCTGCCCCCGGGCTGCCCGTTCGCCGGGCGCTGCCCGCGCACCATCGCCGCCTGCCACACCGCCCTGCCGCCGGCCGTGGCCCTGGGCGCGGACCACGAGGCGCGCTGCATACGCCTGGGAGAAGCGCCATGAACACTATTGAAAAAATAGCTGCTGGCGCTTCATCCACGGGCGCTGCAGGCCGATTTGACGATGAAACACCGCTGCTGCGCGTGCGCGACTTGCGGCGCAACTACCCGCTGCCGCGCACGCGGCTCATGGGGCCGCGCGCGCAGCTGGCCGCGCTGCAGGGCGTGAGCTTCGACGTCGCCGCGGGCCGCAGCCTGGGCGTGGTGGGCGAATCGGGCTCGGGCAAGTCCACGCTGGCGCGGCTGGTGATGGCGCTGGACACGCCCAGCGCCGGCACCGTGGAGCTGCTGGGGCGCGACCTGCACCGCCTGTCCGCGCCCGCGCTGCGCGCCGCGCGGCGCGACTTCCAGATGGTGTTCCAGGACCCCTACGGCTCGCTGGACCCGCGCCAGACGGTCGAGCGCATCGTGGCCGAGCCGCTGCAGGCGCTGGAGCGCGCCACGCGGGCCGAGCTGCGCGAGCGCGCCGCCGAGGTGCTGGCCCAGGTGGGCCTGCGCGCGGGCGATGCGCACAAGTACCCGCACGAGTTCTCGGGCGGCCAGCGCCAGCGCATCGCCATCGCGCGCGCGCTCATCACGCACCCGCGCCTGATCGTGGCCGACGAGCCCGTGAGCGCGCTGGACGTGTCGGTGCAGGCCCAGGTGCTCAACCTGCTGCAGGACCTGCAGGAGCGCCTGGGCGTCACCTTCCTGCTCATCAGCCACGACCTGGCCGTGGTCCAGCACCTGTGCGACGAGGTGCTGGTGCTGCACCAGGGCACCGTGGTGGAGCGCGGCGCGCCGCAGGCGCTGTTCGGCGCGCCCGGCCACCCCTACACCCAGGCGCTGGTGGCGGCCGTGCCGCGGCTCGACGCGCCCATGACCTGAGAACGTGTTCACGATCTGACCGGCCGCGCGAGTGCGCCCGCTGTAGTACAACGGCAGGCGTTCCCCATTCTTCCAACATTCCATTCAACCGAGGAGACACCGCCCATGCTCACCCGCCGCACCGCCCTCGCCTCCGGCGCCCTGGCCACCGCAGCGCTGGCCACGCCGCTGCACGCGCTCGCGCAGGGCAAGAAGGACTCCGTCACGCTGGCGCTGGTGCTGGAGCCGCCGGGGCTGGACCCGACGGCCGGCGCGGCCTCCTCGATCGCCGAGGTCACGCTCTACAACATCTACGAGACGCTCACCAAGATCAACCCCGACGGCAGCGTCTCGCCCCTGCTGGCCGAGAGCTGGGAGGTCTCGCCCGACCTCAGGACCTACACCTTCCGGCTGCGCAAGGGCGTCACGTTCCAGAACGGCGAGCCCTTCGACGCCGCGGCCGTCAAGTTCTCGTTCGACCGCGCGGGCGGCGACAAGAGCACCAACAAGGACAAGCGCACCTTCGCCAACCTCTCCACCCAGGTGGTGGACACGCACACGGTGGTGCTCATCAACAAGGACATAGACCCCGACCTGCTGTTCCTGCTCGGCCAGGCCACGGCCATCATCGTCGAGCCCAAGAGCGCCGCCACCAACGCCTCCAAGCCCGTGGGCACGGGCCCCTACCAGCTCGGGGCCTGGAGCCGCGGCGCCTCCATCGCGCTCACGGCCTGGCCTGGCTGGCGCCAGGCGGCGCAGCTCAAGGTCCGCCGCGCCACGTTCCGCTTCATCCCCGACCCGGCCGCGCAGGTGGCCGCGCTGCTCGCGGGCGACGTGGACGCCTTCGCGCGCGTCACGCCGCGCAGCATGGCGCAGTTCAAGGGCGACCCGCGCTTCCAGGTCATCGTGAGCGGCTCGCGCGCCAAGACCATCCTGGCCATCAACAACGCGAAGAAGCCCCTGGACGACGTGCGCGTGCGCCGCGCCATCGCCGCGGCCATCGACCGCAAGGCCGTCATCCAGGGCGCGGCCGACGGGCTGGGCGTGCCCATCGGCAGCCACTACGTGCCCGGCGCCTTCGGCTACGTGGACACCACGGGCATCAACCCCTACGACCCCGGTAAGGCCAGGAAACTGCTGGCCGAGGCCGGCGTGAAGACCCCGCTCACGCTCACCATGACGCTGCCGCCCGCGCCCTACGCGCGCCAGGGCGGCGAGGTCATCGCGGCCCAGCTGGCCAAGATCGGCATCACGGCCAGGCTGCAGAACGTGGAATGGGCGCAGTGGCTCTCGGGCACCTACGGCGCCAAGAACTACGACCTGACGCTGATCTCGCACGTGGAGCCCTTCGACCTGAGCAACTTCGCCAAGCCCGACTACTACTGGGGCTACCACTCCGCGCAGTTCGACCAGCTCTACGACAAGATCAAGAACGCCGCCCGCCCCGCCGACCGCGCGCGCCTGCTGGGCGACGCCCAGCGCCTGCTGGCCGAGGACGCGGTGCACGCCTTCCTGTACCAGCCGCAGTGGGTCACGGTGGCGAACAAGAGCCTGCGCGGGCTGTGGAAGGACATGCCGGTCTTCGTCAACGACCTCTCCGTCCTCTCCTGGTCATGAGCGCGCCGCACGACCTGTCCGCCAGCGCGCTGCTGGCCGCCTACCGCGCGCGCAGCCTCTCGCCCGTGGAAGCCGCGCAGTCGGTGCTGGACCATATCGCGCGCTGGGAGCCGCACCTGCACGCCACGTACCTGCTGCGCCCCGAAGAAGCCCTGGCCCAGGCCCGCGCCAGCGAGGCGCGGTGGCTGCGCGGCGCGCCCTGCGGCCCGCTGGACGGCGTGCCCGCCACCGTCAAGGACAACATCGCCACCCGGGGCGACCCCACGCCGCTGGGCACGGCCGCCACGCCCCTGGTGCCCGCCCAGGCCGACGCGCCGCCCGCCGCGCGGCTGCGCGAGGCCGGCGCCGTCATCGTCTGCAAGACCACCATGCCCGACTACGGCATGCTGTCCTCGGGCCTGTCGTCGTTCCACGCGCTCGCGCGCAATCCGTGGGACCTCTCCAAGGGCCCCGGCGGATCGAGCGCCGGCGCGGGCGCCGCGGCGGCGGCCGGCTACGGCCCGCTGCACGTGGGCACCGACATCGGCGGCTCCATCCGCCTGCCCGCCGGCTGGTGCGGCGTCTTCGGCCTCAAGCCCAGCCTGGGGCGCATCCCCATCGACCCGCCCTACACCGGCCGCGCCGCCGGTCCCATGACGCGCACCGTGCAGGACGCTGCCCTGATGATGCAGGTGCTGAGCGCGCCCGACGCGCGCGACAGCATGAGCCTGCCGGCCCAGCCCATCGCGTGGGACGATTTCGGCCAGGGCCCCGGGCGCCTGCGCGGCCTGCGCATCGGCCTGCTGCTGGACGCCGGCTGCGGCCTGCCCGTCGATCCCCAGGTGCGCGCCGCCGTCGAGGCCGCCGCGCGCCTGTTCGAGCAGGCGGGCGCCGCCATCGAGCCCATGCCCCCCTTCCTCACGCGCCACATGCTCGACGGCATGGACCACTTCTGGCGCATGCGCTCGCTCATGGACCTGCGCACGCTCACGCCCGAGCAGCAAGGCAAGGTGCTGCCCTTCATCCGCGACTGGGCCATGAGCGCCGCGGGCCTGGAGGGCCCGCAGGTGTTCGAGTCCAGCCAGCAGTTCCACGCCACGCGCGTGGCCACGGTGCGCGCCTGCGCGCCGTTCGACTACGTGCTCTCGCCCGTGGCGCCCATGCCCGCGTTCGCGGCCGCGCTGCCCGCGCCCACCGACGACCCGCTGCGGCCGCTGGAGCACATCGCCTTCACCGTGCCGTTCAACATGTCGGAGCAGCCCGCCGCCTCGGTCAACTGCGGCTACACCGGCGGCGGCCTGCCCATCGGCCTGCAGATCGCGGGCCGGCGCTTCGACGACCTGGGCGTGCTGCAGGTGGCCCATGCGTTCGAGCAGCTGCGCGGCCCGCAGCGGCCCTGGCCCGAGCCGCCCGATCGCCATTGATAGCGAAACCGGCCTCCAGAGCTTGTCCAGCAAGCGCTGGCAGCTATCGAACCAGGAGCATCAACGCTGCGCCGTCGCCAGCCGCAGCGCCAGGCCCAGGAACACCAGGCCGGCCACGCGGTTGAGCAGCAGCCGCGCGCGCACCGAGCGCTGCAGCAGCGCGCCGAACGCCCCCGAGAAGCAGGCGACCGCACCGAACACCAGGAACGTGGCCAGCATGAACACCAGGCCCAGCACCATGACCTGCTGCGCCATGGCGCCGCGCGCCGGGTCGGCGAACTGCGGCAGGAAGGCCAGGAAGAACACCAGCACCTTGGGGTTGGTGAGGTTCATCACCACGCCGCGCCCCACCATGCGCAGCGCGCCGCCGCGGGCCGCAGGGCCGTCGCCCGCCGGCGCGGCCCCCTGGGCCGGCGCATCGCCGGCACCCGCGGGTGCGCGCAGGGCGCACCAGGCCAGCCAGGCCAGGTAGGCCGCGCCGCAGAACTTCAGGACCGTGAACGCCAGGCTGGAGGCCGCGAACACCGCCGCCAGCCCCAGGGCCACGGCCGCCGTGTGCCCCGCCAGCCCCAGGCACAGGCCCAGCACCACGCACATGCCGGCGCGCCAGCCGCGCTGCGCCGACTGCAGCAGCACGAAGATGTTGTCGGGCCCGGGCGTGAGCGCCAGCAGCGCGGAAACACCGAAGAAGGCGGCGAGGGTTTCGATCGAAGGCATGGCGGCAATTGTGCCCCCACAATCGGGGCCTTCGCCCGCCTTCAATTCGTTCGGTCTCATGGATCTTCTTCTCATACTGGCCCTGGCCGCCACCGGGCTCTTCCTGTTCAACGCCCAGCAGCAGCGCCAGCGCATCGCGCTGCTGGGCCGGCACCTGCGGCCCTACCAGATCGAGCGGCTGATGGAAACGCTCATCCAGGGCTACCTGCGCGCCATGGGCGAGCCCGACGCCGAGCGCCGCACCCAGGTGCTGCGCATGCTGGAGGGCAACGAGGCGCAGCTGTGCGAGCAGTTCGAGCGCCTGGCGGCCGATTTCCGCCACGTGCCCGCGCAGCAGGCGCGCGTGAGCCTGCTGCCGGTGGGGCTGCCGTTCGCGCTGCAGCTCTTTCCCGGCGCGTCGTTCGACATGCGCGAAGCCCTGGCCATCCACGCGCGCGGCATCGCCCGCACGGCGCGCAACGATGCGGCGCTGGCGCCGCGCGACAAGGCCTTCACGATGACGGCCGAGCTGCTGCTGATGCAGCACAGCTGCCACTGGTTCTGCAAGTCCAGGGCCGTGGCCTCGGCGCGCATGCTGGCGCGCCACCAGACGCCCTACGCGCAGATCCTGGCCTCGGTCTCGCCCGAGACGCGCGCGGAGTACGAGAAACTGCTCGGCCCTACGCGGTGACGATCCAGCCTTCGAGCGGGTCCATGTCCGCGGGCAGGCCGTAGCGCGCATCGCCCAGCCGCCGCCGGCGCAGCGCCCAGCCGGCCTGCACGAGGCACAGCGCCGCGTCCAGGCCGTCGCCGCTGGCGTCGTGCAGCAGGGCGTCGCGCAGCGGCGGCGCGGCCGCCAGGCGCAGGCCCAGGCGCGTGGCACCCCGCTCCAGGCCCGCCAGCAGGTCGGCGCGCGCCGCCAGGCGCTCGGGCGTGTGCCGGCGCGGGTCGTCGCTCTTGTAGCTGCGCCGGCCGATCAGCTCGCGCGCCAGCAGGCCGGGGTAGGCCTCCAGCGCCACGCGGCGCGCATCGCCATCGTGCAGGCCGGGCAGGTGCACGCCCGCATCCAGCAGCAGCGGCACGCCCGCGTGCAGCATGTAGGCCACGGGCGGGTTCACCCACTTCATCGACGGGCTGGAGCCCGCGGGCCCGTCGGTCGCGCGGTGCGCGAACTTGGCGCCCGCGGGGCGCGCGGCGCAGAAGGCGGCGAACGCCTCGCGGATCTGCGCGCGCGTCAGGCTCCGGTAGTGCCGCATGCATTCCGGCCACGCGAGCGGCCAGCCCAGCTCCGCCACCAGCGCGCGCGGCAGGCCGAACGGCAGGTCGAAGCCGCCCACCCAGTCGCCCGGCAGCGCGAGCCACTGGCCGAACGCGGCCAGCGTGTCGAAGCGCCGCAGGCCGTGCAGCGCCACCTGCGCGCCCTCCAGGGCGCCGAGCGCCAGCACGATGGGCTTGCGCGGCCCGGGGCTGCTGGAGAAGTCGCAACCGGCCAGCAGCATGGGCCTACCCCAGCCCCAGCGCCGCCACGCCGGCCGCGATCAGCAGCGCGCCGCCCAGGCGCGCCGCGCGGTCGCCCTCGCCCAGCAGGTGCCCGCCGATGAGCGCGGCGAACAGCATCGAGACCTCGCGCGCCGGCGCCACGTGGGACAGGGGCGCGGTCTGCATGGCGAACAGCACCAGCACGTAGGCGACGGGGCTCACGGCCGCCACCAGCAGCGCGAAGCGCCACTGCGCGGCCCACAGGCGCGTAAGTTCCGCGCGGTCGCGCAGGGCCACGGGCGCGAGCAGCAGTACGCGCACGATGTTGCCCATGTAGTCGACCAGGATGGGCGACAGCAGCATGGCCTTGACCGCGTAGCCGTCCACCACCGTGTAGCCGGCGATGAACACGCCGGTGAGCACGCCGTACAGCATGCCTTTGCGCACGCGCCGGCGCGCCTGCGGATCGTGCGCCGCGCGCAGCAGGCCCGGCCCCCCGGCGATCAGGAACACGCCGCCCACCACGCCCGCGATCCCGAAGGCGCCCAGGGCCGACAACCGCTCGCCCAGCAGCGTGACGGCCACCAGCGCGCTGAGCAGCGGCCCCGTGCCGCGCGCCAGCGGGTAGACCACCGTGAGGTCGGCCTTGCGGTAGCCGCGCAGCAGCACCACGTAGTACAGCACGTGCAGCACGCCGCTGAGCGCCACGATGCCCCACTCGCGCGCGCCCCACAGCGGCACGGCGGACCGCCCCAGCCACCAGCCCAGCGGCGCCCACACCAGCATCATCAGCACCGCGGTGAAGAAGGCGAAGCGCGCGTCCCCGCCGGCCTTCTTGGCGGCGATGTTCCAGATGGCGTGGATGAGCCCCGCGACGATGATCAGGGCGAAGGCGTTGAGTGACATGAAGGACCCGCCACCGCAGCGCCTCGGCTGCGGCGTTCAGGGTGTGCGGTGGGGGTCAGGCCCTGCCGATGATGCTGGCGGTAGCCATCAATTCCTCGAGCAGCGCGAACGACACCTTGCCCGAGGTCATGTAAGGGTCGAACTCGGGCTTCTCGGAGTACTTGAGGACGATGGAATGGTTGAGCTTGGCCAGGTTCACGTGCCCCATGGTCCAGCCGCCGAAGCGGCGCTCGCAGATTTCCTCGAAGGCCAGCAGCTCCACGTCCTTGTGGCGCTCGTCGCGCTGGATGTGGCCGTAGAGCTCGCTCACGGCCGTGCGGCCGCCCTCTATGGCCTGCAGGAAGATGCCGCCGCCATAGCACAGCACGCCGGTGATGCCGCTGGCCGGGTTGTGCAGGCGCGATTGCGTGAGGATGGCCTCGATGGCCGCGGGCGATGTATCCACCGCGCGGCTGACGTAGAGCAGGCGAACCAGCATGGTCAGTTCCTCCCAGGGATGAGTGCCAGGAATTCGCGGCGCAGCGTGGAGTTGGTGAGGAACACGCCGCGCATCACGGAGTTGATCATCTTGCTGTCCATCTCGCGCACGCCGCGCCAGGACATGCAGAAGTGGCTGGCCTCCATGACGATGGCCAGGCCGTCGGGCTGGGTCTTCTCCATGATCAGGTCGGCGAGCTGCACCACGGCCTCCTCCTGGATCTGCGGCCGGCCCATGACCCAGTCCACCAGCCGCGCGTACTTGGACAGGCCGATGACGTTGGTGTGCTCGTTGGGCAGCACGCCGATCCAGATCTTGCCGATCACGGGGCAGAAATGGTGGCTGCAGGCGCTGCGCACGGTGATCGGGCCGACGATCATGAGCTCGTTCAGGTGCTCGGCGTTCGGAAACTCGGTGATCGTGGGCGGGTGCACGTAGCGGCCCTTGAACACCTCGTTCAGGTACATCTTGGCCACGCGGCGCGCGGTGTCCTGGGTGTTGTGGTCTCCGGCCGTGTCGATGACCATGCTGTCGAGCACGCCCTGCATCCTGGCCTCGACCTCGTCGAGCAGCAGCTCCAGCTCGCCCGGCTCTATGAACTCGGCGATGTTGTCGTTGGCATGGAAGCGCCGGCGCGCCGCGGTCAGCCGCTCGCGGATCTTGACGGAAACGGGCGTGCCCTCGTCCGGCTCGCCGGCATTGGTGGGTGCTACAGGTTCTGAAGACATGGCGGCATGGTAACAGCGAACGTCGATCCCGGCTTCATGCCTGTTTCATGGCCCTGGCGCTTATCCATCAAGCGCTGGCAGCTATGCAAACAATAGCTCAATAACGATTGCCGGTGACCCACAGCGCGGCGCGCATGACGGCGAAGGCGATGCGGTCGAGCACGCGCTCGCGCCAGGGACGCCCCGCGTATTCGTGCGGATCGAGCGGCCGCCCGCCGTTCTTCATGGCGCGCACCAGGCGCTGGCGCAGCTCCTGCGCGAAGGCGGCGTCGCGCACCACCACGTTGGCCTCGCGCGCCAGCAGCAGCGACAGCGGATCGAGGTTGCTCGACCCCACCGTAGCCCAGGCCCGCCGGCTCTGCGCGTCTATCACCGCCACCTTGGCATGCAGGAAGCTGGGCTCGTACTCGTAGATCTCCACGCCCGCGGCCAGCAGGGCGCCGTATACCGGCCGCGCGGCGTGGTATTGCATGAAGTACTCGTAGCGCCCCTGCAGCAAAAGGCGCACCCGCACCCCGCGGCGCGCCGCCAGCATGAGCGCCCGGCGCAGCTTGCCGCCGGGCACGAAATAGGCGTTGGCGATGATGATCTCGCGGCGCGCCTGGGCGATGGCGCGCAGGTAGGCGCGCTCTATGCGGGTGCGGTGGCGCAGGTTGTCGCGCAGCAGCAGGGCCGCGCGCATGCCCCGGCTGCCGGCGCCGGCCCAGCGCGCGCTCACGCGCGCGGCGCTGGCGGCGCGCAGGTCGGCCAGCGCCAGCGACAGGCGGCGGTGGCGCACGTCGCTCACGGCCCGCATGCGCCACCACAGCTGCTCCATGGTGTCGCTGGCCTGCTGCACCAGGCTGCCCACGGCCCGCACGGCGAAATCGAAGCGCGGCGCGGCCAGTTCGCCATGGTTGGGGTCATGGAAGTCGTCCAGCACGTTGATGCCGCCGCAGAACAGCACGCAGCCATCGATCACGCACAGCTTGCGGTGCAGCCGCCGCCAGCGCATGGGCAGCAGCAGCCCCAGGGGCCCCAGCGGCGAATACACGTGCAGGCGCACGCCGGACGCCATGAGGCGCGAGCGCCAGGGCTCGGGCAGGCGGCCCGTGCCCACGCCATCGACCACCAGGTGCACGCGCACGCCGCGCCCGGCCGCGCGCATCAGCGCCTCGGCCACCAGGCCGCCGGAGCCCGTGCAGTCGAAGATGTAGGTTTCGAACTGGATGTCGGACAGGGCCGCGTCCATGTCGGCGATCAGGGCCGGGAAGAACTCCTGCGTGCCCTGGAGCAGCTGGATATGGTGGTCTGTGGCTGTCCTGGTCTGGCGCGCCGGGGTTGCCATACGGGCGGTCAGAGCCTGAACTCGGCGATCAGCGGCAGGTGGTCCGACATGCGCCACCAGATGCGCCCGCGCGGCACCTGCAGGCCCAGCGGCGTGATCCCGCGCACGTACACGTGGTCCAGCTGCACCAGGGGCAGGCGCGCGGGGTAGGTGAAGGCCTGCGGCGCATCGTCGTACTCGTACAGGCCGAAGCCGGCGAGCATGCGCTTGATCTGCAGGCCCCAGTCGTTGAAGTCGCCGGCCACGACCAGCGGCGCGCCCGCGGGAACCTCGCGCGCGATGAAGCGCTGCAGCTGCTCCACCTGGCGTATGCGGCTGCCGGGAATGAGCCCCAGGTGCACGACGATGGCGTGCACGCACCGCCCCTGCACCTCCACCTCCACGTGCAGCAGGCCGCGCTGCTCGAAGCGGTGGTCGGAGATGTCCTCGTGCTGGTGGCCCACCACCGGCCAGCGCGTGAGCAGGGCGTTGCCGTGCTCGCCATGGCGCGTGTAGGCATTCGTGCGGTATACCGAGGCATAGCCCTCCGGCGCCAGGTACTCGGCCTGCGGCACGCGCGGCCAGCGCTTGAAGTACGCGGCCTCCTTGTGGTTCATCTTGCGCACTTCCTGCAGGCACACGATGTCGGCATCGAGCTGCTCCACGGCCAGGCCCAGGTTGTGGATCTCCAGCCGGCGCGCGGGCCCCAGCCCCTGCACACCCTTGTGGATGTTGTAGGTCGCAACGCGCAGGATGCCCGAATGCTCGGCGGGAAGTTCGATCTGTAAGGCAGTCATCGTCAAACGAATCGTGGCAGCCAGAGTATGGCCTCTGCATTGGAAGGTGAAAAGCAGCGGTCGGCCGCCTCGCGCCACTCCATCCAGGCATATGACGTGTGTTCGCGCGGATTCAAGGCCACAGGCGTGCCCGGCGGCACGGACAGGCCGAACACGCGCTCGGTGTTGAGGTATACACCCGGCGCGTAGCGATGTCGCCACTGGGGGTAAATGGCGTATACGTTTTCCAGCCCCCAGTCGCGCAGAACGCAGCCGGGGGCGGCGGCGTCGATGCCCGTCTCCTCGCGCACCTCGCGCGCGGCGGTGGCGGCGAAGTCTTCCGCCAGGCTGTCCTTGCTGCCGGTGACGGACTGCCAGAAATCCTCCGCCGCGTCGGCGCGGCGGATCAGCAGCACCTGCAGGTCCGGGGTGTGGATCACCACCAGCACCGACTCGGGGATCTTGTACATGCCGGAACTGTAGCCCGCCTCCCGGCAAACGAAAACGGCAGGTGCGTGGGGCCGCGCCCGCTCAGCCCGCCGTGGGCTGCAGGTTGCGCAGCCGGATGTGCAGCTCGCGCAGCTGCTTTTCGTCCACCGGCGAAGGCGCCTGGGTCAGCAGGTCCTGCGCGCGCTGGGTCTTGGGGAAGGCGATCACGTCGCGGATGGACTCGGCGCCGGTCATCAAGGTGATGAGGCGGTCCAGGCCGAAGGCCAGGCCGCCGTGCGGGGGCGCGCCGTACTGCAGGGCGTCGAGCAGGTAGCCGAACTTGGCGCGCTGGTCCTCGGGGCTGATGTGCAGGGCGGCAAACACCTTGGCCTGCACGTCGGCGCGGTGGATGCGCACCGAACCGCCGCCCAGCTCCCAGCCGTTGAGCACCATGTCGTAGGCCTTGGCGATGCACTTGCCAGGATCGGTGTCCATGAGGTCCTCGTGCCCGTCCTTCGGGGACGTGAAGGGGTGGTGCACGGCCACCCAGCGGTCCTCGTCCTCGTCGTGCTCGAACATGGGGAAGTCCACCACCCACAGCGGCGCCCAGCGGTTCTCGAACAGGCCGTTCTGCCTGCCGAACTCGCTGTGGCCGACCTTCAGGCGCAGCGCGCCGATGCTGTCGTTGACGATCTTTTCCTTGTCGGCGCCGAAGAAGACGAGGTCGCCGTCCTGCGCGCCGGTGCGCTTCAATATCTCGGCGATCGCCGCGTCGTGGATGTTCTTCACGATGGGCGACTGCAGGCCGTCGCGGCCCTTGGCGGCCTCGTTGACCTTGATCCAGGCCAGGCCCTTGGCGCCGTAGATCTTCACGAACTCGGTGTACTGGTCGATCTCGCCGCGGCTGATGGCCGCGCCGCCGGGCACGCGCAGCGCCACCACGCGGCCGCCCTTGGTGGTGGCGGGGGTGGAGAAGACCTTGAAGTCCACGTCGCGCATCACCTCGGTCAGCTCGGTGAATTCGAGCTTGACGCGCAGGTCGGGCTTGTCCGAGCCGAAGCGGTGCATGGCCTCGGCGTAGGCCATGGTGGGAAACTCGCCCAGGTCCACGCCCAGCTGGGTCTGGAACACCTCGCAGATCATGCGCTGGAAGATGGCGCGGATCTCTTCCTCGTTCAGGAACGAGGTCTCGCAGTCGATCTGCGTGAACTCGGGCTGGCGGTCGGCGCGCAGGTCCTCGTCGCGGAAGCACTTGGTGATCTGGTAGTAGCGGTCGTAGCCGGCCACCATCAGCATCTGCTTGTAGAGCTGGGGCGACTGCGGCAGCGCGAAGAACTGGCCGTCGTGCACGCGGCTGGGCACGAGGTAGTCGCGCGCGCCCTCGGGCGTGCTCTTGCCCAGCATGGGCGTCTCGATGTCGATGAAGCCTTCCTGGTCGAGGAAGTTGCGCACCTGGATCGCCGTCTTGTAGCGCAGCATCAGGTTGCGCTGCATGGCGGGGCGGCGCAGGTCCATCACGCGGTGCGTGAGGCGCGTGGTCTCCGACAGGTTGTCGTCGTCCATCTGGAACGGCGGGGTCACCGAGGGGTTGAGCACGGCGAGCTCATGGCACAGCACCTCGATCTGGCCGCTCTTGAGCTTGTCGTTGGTCGTGCCCGCGGGGCGCGCGCGCACCACGCCCTGGACGCGGACGCAGAACTCGTTGCGGATGTCCTCGGCCACCTTGAACATCTCGGGGCGGTCGGGGTCGCACACCACCTGCACGTAGCCTTCGCGGTCGCGCAGGTCGATGAAGATCACGCCGCCATGGTCGCGGCGGCGGTTCACCCAGCCGCACAGGGACACGGTTTCGCCCATCAGGGCTTCGGTCACGAGACCGCAATAGTGGGAGCGCATGGCCATTGGATCAGTCTTCCTGCGCTCCCGTGGAGCGCGACGATGAGGGTTTGTATTTTGCGTACGCCGCCGGCGACCACCAGGAGCGTGCAACGAAATGCCGGGTCATTTGCCTGGCTCGTGGGCCACGGGGTCGGGCGGCGCCACGACGCCCATGGACACAATGTACTTGAGGGCCGCGTCGATGCTCATGTCCAGCTCTATGCAGTCGCTCTTGCGCATGAGCACGAAGTACCCGCTCGTGGGGTTGGGCGTGGTGGGCACGTAGACGCTCACGAACTCGTCGCGCAGGTAGGCCGCCACCTCGCCGCTGGGCGCGCCGGTGATGAAGGCCACCGTCCACACGCCGTCGCGCGGCCACTGCACCAGCACCGCGGTGCGAAAGGCGTTGCCGCTCTCGGAGAACAGCGTGTCCGACACCTGCTTGACGCTCGAATAGATGGAGCGCACCACCGGAATGCGGCTGACCAGGGCATCGCCCCAGGACACCATCTTGCGCCCGGCGAAGTTGCTGGCGAACGCGCCGACGACGAGCAGGATGGCCAGCGTGAGCAGCACCCCGAAGCCTGGAATGTGAAAGCCGAGCAGCCTGTCCGGCTGCCAGGCCCCGGGCAGGATCTGCAGCGTCTGGTCCAGGGTGCTCACGATCCAGCTCAACACCCAGGCGGTGATGACGCCGGGCACGATGACCAGCAGGCCCGTGAACAGCCATTTGCGCAGTGCAGCCATGGAAATGATCGTTTTATGCGTCGGAACTGGATGCGGGACTTGCTGGGTCAGCGCTTGCAGCTTCTGTTTTAGGAGCATCCTGCGCCGCGGGCGCGGCCGCCGCGGTGCTGCCGGCGCCGCTTGCGCCGCCGCGGAAATCGGTCACGTACCAGCCCGAGCCCTTGAGCTGGAAGCCCGCGGCCGTCACCTGCTTGGCAAAGGCCTGCGCGCCGCAGGCCGGGCACACCGTCAAGGGCGCATCGGAAATCTTTTGCAGCACGTCTTTGGCATGGCCACAGGTGCCGCATCGGTAGGCGTAAATAGGCATTGCGAAGAAACGCGGAAAATGTGCAAAACCCGCGATTATAGGTATGCCTGCCCGCAAGAGGCGGGCGCCCTACTCGACCCCCACAACGCGGTGGTGGGGCGCGCGCGTGTTGCGCACCATCTGCGGCGCCAGCGAGCCGGCCACCATGCCGAACACGGCGGACAACAGGCCGGCGAGCTGCTGCGGAAAGGCCTCGTGCAGCGCGGGCGTGAGCATGAACACCAGCCACACACCGATGCCCAGCACCACGGCGCACACCGCGCCCTGGGTGTTGGCGCGCTTCCAGTACAGGCCGAACACCAGGGGCACGAAGGCCCCCACCAGCGGCACCTGGTAGGCGCTCGACACCAGCTCGTAGATGGGCGTGCCCTCCATCTTGATGGAGTAGAGCAGCACGCCGGCGGCGAAGACCAGCACGCTGATGCGCATGGCCAGCAGCTTTTCGCGGTCGCTGATGTACTCGGGGCGGAACTGGCGCCAGATGTTCTCGGTGAAGGTCACGCTGGGCGCCAGCAGCGTGGCCGAGGCGCAGGACTTGATGGCCGACAGCAGGGCGCCGAAGAACAGCACCTGCATGAGCAGCGGCATTCTCTCCATGACCAGCGTGGGCAGCACCTTCTGCGGATCCTCCCTGAGCAGCTGCGCCGCCTGCTCGGGCATGATGAGGAGGGCGCTCGCGACCAGGAACATGGGCACGAAGGCGAACAGGATGTAGGCCGAGCCGCCGATCACCGTGCCGTGCGTGGCCGCCCGCTCCGTGTTGGCCGACATGACGCGCTGGAACACGTCCTGCTGCGGGATCGAGCCCAGCATCATGGTGATGGCGGCGCCGAAGAAGAACAGCACCTCGTGCCAGGTCAGCTCGGGCCAGAAGCGCAGCATGTCGCGGCTGGTGACCAGGTCGATCACCTTGCCCGCGCCGCCCGCCATGTCGGCCGCGAACCAGGACAGGACCACCAGGCCCAGCACCAGGATGATCATCTGGATGAAGTCCGTGACGGCCACCGACCACATGCCGCCCCACAGCGTGTAGACCAGGATGGACAGCACGCCGATGGCCATGCCCCAGGGAATGCTCACCGTGCCGCCCGAGAGCAGGTTGAACACCAGCCCCAGCGCCGTGACCTGCGCCGACACCCAGCCCAGGTAGCTCAGCATGATGATCAGCGAGCAGATGACCTCCACGGCCCTGCCGTAGCGCTCGCGGTAGTAGTCGCTGATGGTCAGCAGCGTCATGCGGTACAGCTTGGCCGCGAAGAACAGGCCCACGAGGATCAGGCACATGCCGGCGCCGAACGGGTCCTCGACCACGGCGTTCAGCCCCCCCTGGATGAACTTGGCGGGCACGCCCAGCACGATCTCGGAGCCGAACCACGTGGCGAACGTGGTGGTGATGATCATGTACATGGGCAGGTGGCGCCCCGCGATCGCGAAATCGGCCGTGTTCTTCACCCGCTGGGCGGCCCACAGGCCTATCCCTATGGTGACGAACAGGTAGGCAATCACCATGGAGAGCAGCACGTTGGTTACTCCTGGGAGGATCGAGTGGAAGTGAGGGGGATCAGAAGACGCGGATGCGCACGAACAGCTGCATGGCCAGCAGCCCCAGCACGAAGCCCAGGCCGCCATAGATGAGGCTTTGCAGCAGGCGGTTGGTGCGCTTCTGCGCGGCGAGCAGCTCATGCAGGTCGGCCCGGCCGTCATGCGGGCGCTGGCGCAGGAAGTCGTGCAGCAGGCGCGGCAGATCGGGCAGCATCTTGGCGTAATGCGGCGCCTCGGCGCGCAGCTCGCGCCACAGGCGCTGGGGGCCGAGCTGCTCGAGCATCCATTTCTCCAGGAACGGCTTGGCCGTGCTCCACAGGTCCAGGTCGGGGTCGAGCTGGCGCCCCAGGCCCTCGATGTTGAGCAGGGTCTTCTGCAGCAGCACCAGCTGCGGCTGTATCTCCACCTGGAAGCGCCGCGAGGTCTGGAACAGCCGCAGCAGCACCATGCCCAGCGAGATTTCCTTGAGCGGGCGGTCGAAGTACGGCTCGCACACCGTGCGTATGGCCGCCTCCAGCTCGTTGACGCGCGTGCTCGCGGGCACCCAGCCGCTCTCGATGTGCAGCTCGGCCACGCGCTTGTAGTCGCGCCGGAAGAAGGCCGTGAAGTTCTGCGCCAGGTATTCCTTGTCGAACTCGGTCAGCGTGCCCACGATGCCGAAGTCCAGCGAGATGTAGCGCCCGAAGGTGGACGGGTCCAGGCTGACCTGGATGTTGCCCGGGTGCATGTCGGCGTGGAAGAAGCCGTCGCGGAACACCTGCGTGAAGAAGATCGTCACGCCATCGCGCGCGAGCTTCGGTATGTCCACGCCGGCCGCGCGCAGGCGCGCCACCTGGTTGATGGGCACGCCGTTCATGCGCTCCATCACCGCCACGTCGGCATGGCAGAAGTCCCAGAACACCTCGGGGATGAGCACCAGGTCCAGCCCCTCCATGTTGCGCCGCAGCTGCGCGGCGTTGGCGGCCTCGCGCACCAGGTCGAGCTCGTCGTGCAGGTAGTTGTCGAACTCCGCCACCACCTCGCGGGGCTTGAGGCGCTTGCCGTCGGCCGACAGGCCCTCGACCCAGCCGGCCATCATGCGCATGAGCGCCAGGTCCTTGTCGATCACGGGCAGCATGCCCGGGCGCAGCACCTTCACGGCCACGTCGCGCTCGCGCCCATCCCGGTCGCGGATCACCGCGAAATGCACCTGCGCGATGGAGGCGCTGGCCACGGGCTCGCGCTCGAACGACACGAAGATCTCGCCGATGGGGCGGCGGAACGACCGCTCTATGGTGGCGATGGCGATCCCGGGGTCGAACGGCGGCACGCGGTCCTGCAGCAGCGCCAGCTCGTCGGCGATGTCCGGCGGCATCAGGTCGCGCCGCGTGGACAGCACCTGGCCGAACTTCACGAAGATGGGGCCCAGGCGCTCGAGCGCCTCGCGCAGGCGCTGGCCGCGCGGCGCGTCCAGGTTGCGCCCTATGGTGATCACGCGCGTGAAGGCGCGCAGCCATGGCCGGTCGAAGCTCGACAGCACCAGCTCGTCGAGCCCGTAGCGCAACACCACCCAGACGATGGTCAGGCCCCGGAAGAAGCGGCTCATGGCGTCGGGCGGTCCGAAGTGCCGTCCAGGCCCGGCGGCGCCATGCGTCCGCCCGCGAAGCGGCGCAGCGCGTCCGCCACCCGCCCGGCCACAGTGGCCACGGCGCGCGCGGGCGCATCGCCGATCACGCGCGCCAGGTCTTCCTCGACGTCCCAGCGCACATGGTCCACGAGCCAGTTGATCTCGCCGGCCAGCTGCACGTCGCCCTCGATGCGGATGGCGGGCTTGTCGCCGCGCAGCGCGCCCTTGGCCAGGGACAGCGGCGAGGTCTCGGACACCTCCAGCCGCAGGTCGGGCGCCGCGCCCTGCGGCGCAAGGTCCAGCAGCCCCGCGGGCGTGACCTGCAGCGCCATGGAATAGACGCGCCACTGCACCCGGGCCACGCGGCCGCGCTGGCGTGCCAGGCGCTCCATGGCCTCCCTCTCCTGCATGAGCACATGGTTGAGGAACAGCACCAGGCGGTGCTGCAGCTCATGCACCAGCCATGCGGGCAGCTGCGGGCCGGCCGCGACGCGCTCGAAAAAACCGTCCAGGAAAGAAAAAGGGGACTGTGTTGCCATAGTCCCCGATTATCCGGTCATTCCCCGCGCCGGCCGCAGCGCGGCGGGGATTTCGGCCGCGCGCGGCCTCGCGGGCGCGCCGCCATGCCTATTGCAGGGCCTGCACGCCGGCCACCAGCCAGCCGACGGAGCCGTTCTTGGGCTTGGTCATGTTCCAGACCTCGCGGAACGGGCTCGGGCCGGCCGAGGGCTCCTCGCGGATCATGCCGGAGAACTCGACGCTGGCCATGTAGCCGTCGCCCAGGTCCTCGATGCCGAGCAGCTGCGCCTCCAGCATCACCACGTCGGTGTGGTTGGGCTGCTCGCCGCCGCGGTGCGACTCGCGCTCGCTCAGCTGGGCGCGGATCTCGTCGACCATGCCGTCGGTCATCATGGAGCGCAGCGTGGCGATGTCGGAGCGGTCCCAGGCGGCCTGCAGCGTGGTGAAGTTGCGCTTGGCGGCGGACAGGAAGCCCGCCACGTCGAAGTCAGCGGGCACGCCCCAGTTCTGCGACCCGGCCAGGGCCGATCCGATCATGGAGCCGCCGCCCTCGGCCGGCGCCTGGTAGGCCATGCCGGTGCTCTCCCAGGGGCGCGCCGAGGCATCGTTGCCCACCTTGTCGGGACTGTACTGGCGCGGCGCCTGCGCCTCGGCCGGCGTGGCGGCGCCCGCGCCCTGGAAGGCGAAGGGCGCGGCGCCCGCCTGGCCGGCCGCGGGCCTGCGCGAGCGCATGACCATGCCGACCACCACCATCACGGCCAGCGCCAGCAGCGCGATGAGCAGGAACTGGCCGAACTCGGCCCCCAGGCCCAGGGAATGGGCCAGCCACGCCAGGCCCAGGCCGGCGGCCAGGCCGCCGAGCATGGCGCCCCAGGGTTTCTTGGGCGCCGCCGCCGCGGCGTTGGGCGCTGCCGCGGGCTTGGCCGGGGCGCTGTTGGCCGCGTTCTGCACCGGAGCGGCAGGCGCGGCGGGAGGATTGCCCGCTTCGCGCTGCGTCACGTTGCTGGACTGCCTGCCCATGGATTTGCCGCCGCCCAGGCGGCGCGCATCCGCATCCAGATGCACGATCGCCAGCATGGCGACCAGGAGCACGGACCACAGTTTCATCATGTTCTCCCTGAAGTATTGATGGCGATCAACCGATTCTTTCAACACTTGATTCCAACATGCAAGGCCACGATGCCGCCAGTCATGTTGTGATAGTCCACATGCCCAAAGCCACTTTGCTGCATAAGGGATTTGAGCTCTTCCTGGCCCGGGTGCATGCGGATCGATTCGGCCAGGTAGCGGTAGCTGGAGTCGTCGCCCGCCACCATCTTGCCCAGGCGCGGCAGCACCTGGAAGGAATACCAGTCGTAGGCCTTCTCCAGGGGCCTGGCCACCTTGGAGAACTCCAGCACCAGCAGGCGCCCGCGCGGTTTGAGCACGCGGCACATCTCGCGCAGGGCGGCGTCCTTGTGCGTCATGTTGCGCAGGCCGAAGGCCACGCTGACCAGGTCGAAGTGGTTGTCGGGGAACGGCAGGTGCTCGGCGTCGCACACCAGCGTGGGCAGCATCACGCCTTTGTCGATGAGGCGGTCGCGCCCCACGCGCAGCATGGCCTCGTTGATGTCGGTGTGCACCACGCGACCCGTGGTGCCGACCTTCTTGGAGAACGCCAGCGACAGGTCGCCCGTGCCGCCCGCGATGTCCAGCACCTGGTCGCCCTCGCGCAGGTTGGCCACCATCACGGTGTAGGCCTTCCAGGCGCGGTGCAGCCCGGCCGACATCAGGTCGTTCATCAGGTCATATTTGGGCGCTACGGAATCGAACACGCCGCGCACGTGGCGCGCCTTGTCCTCCTCCTGAACCGACTGGAATCCGAAATGCGTGGTACTCATGGCCGCGATGCTACGCACCCGCCCGCCGCGCGTACAGCGGCAACCCCGTGCCGGCCTCGGGCATCTGTCGTTATTTGATCAATGGCCGCCGCAGCCGTGGCCGCCCCTGGCCTTGGGCGCCATGGGCGCATCGCGGTCCAGGCCGGCCTCGGCCAGGCGGTCGAGGTAGCCGGCCCACAGGGCCTGCGCGTCGCGGCCCAGCTCGTAGAGATAGTCCCAGGAGAAGATGCCGCTGTCGTGGCCGTCGGAGAAGCTGGGCTGGACCGCGTAGTTGCCCACCGGCGCGAGCGCCGTGAGGGTCACGTCGCGCTTGCCCGTCTGCAGCACCTGCTGGCCCGGGCCGTGGCCCTGCACCTCGGCCGAGGGCGAGTACACGCGCATCAGCTCGAAGGGGATGCGGAAATGCGCGCCGTCGGAGAACGCCACCTCCAGCACGCGCGACTGCTCGTGCACCGTGATGGATAGGGGGGTGGGCGCGCCAGCCGTCAGACCTGCCATGGATTCATCCTCATTTGTTGCCATTTCGCCAGAAAACGCCCGTCTGGCAAGCGCTGGCAGCTATCAATTCAGTAACATCATGCACCAGCCTGCGCGGCCCAGTGGTCCAGGCGCTCGCGCATCAGCCCATGCAGCGCCGGCAGGCACGCGGCCACCGCGGCCTCGTGCGTGCCGTCGCACGCGCGCTGCGGGGGGGCCCAGACGGGCGCGGGGAAGTGGCTGTCCCACTCGTAGCGCGCGATCACGTGCCAGTGCAGGTGCGGCACCACGTTGCCCAGCGTGGCGAGGTTGATCTTGGCGGGCGAGAGCTGCTCGCGCAGCGCCTGCTCGACGATCGCGACGGCCTCCATGCAGTGCCGGCGCTCGGCGGGGGTCAGGTCGGAGAACTCGGCCGCATGCGCGTTCCAGATGACGCGGTAGAAGGCGGGAAAGCCCGCCTCCTCGGCGCGGATCACGCGCAGGTGCGCGCCGCGCCAGATGAGGGCGCCGCCGTCGGCATCGCACAGGGGGCAGGCGGGCGCCGCCGTCATACCAGCACCCTCTCGATCCCGCCCGCGTTGGCGCGCTGCACGTATTCGGGCAGCCAGTTCTCGCCCAGGATCTGCCGGGCCATCTCGATGACGATGTAGTCGGCCTCGAGCAGGCCGGTCGTGAGGTCGTCCTGGTAGCGCGAGATGCCCTGCAGGCAGCTCGGGCAGCTGGTCAGGATCTTGATGTTGTCCGTCGCACCCACGGCGCCGCTTTGGCGCAGCTGGGCCTCGCCCTTGCGGATCTCCTCGGTCTTGCGGAAGCGCACCTGCGTGGACACGTCGGGGCGCGAGACGCCGAGCGTGCCCGACTCGCCGCAGCAGCGGTCGCTCTTCAGGACCTTGTCGCCCACCAGGGCGCGCACGGTCTTCATGGAGTCGCCCAGCTTCATGGGGTTGTGGCAGGGCTCGTGGTACAGGTAGCCGCCCTGGCCCGCGGGCAGGGTGATGCCTTTTTCGAGCAGGTATTCGTGGATGTCGATGATGCGGCTGCCGGGGAAGATCTTGTCGAACTCGTAGCCCTGCAGCTGGTCGTAGCAGGTGCCGCAGCTGACCACCACGGTCCTGATGTCCAGGTAGTTCAGCGTGTTGGCCACGCGGTGGAACAGCACGCGGTTGTCGGTGATCATCTTCTCGGCCTTGTCCTGCAGGCCGTTGCCGCGCTGGGGATAGCCGCAGCACAGGTAGCCGGGCGGCAGCACGGTCTGCACGCCGGCGTGCCACAGCATGGCCTGCGTGGCCAGGCCCACCTGGCTGAACAGGCGCTCGGAGCCGCAGCCGGGGAAATAGAACACCGCCTCCGAGTCCGCGCTCGTCTGCGGGTCGCGGATGATGGGCACGTAGTCCTTGTTCTCGATGTCCAGCAGCGCGCGCGCGGTCCTGGTCGGCAGGCCGCCGGGCAGCTTCTTGTTGACGAAGTGGATCACCTGCTCCTTGATGGGCGCCGTGCCCACGGTGGCGGGCGGGCGCGCGGTCTGCGGCCGGCTCACGCTGCGCAGCGCGTCGACGGCCAGGCGCTGGGCCTTGAAGCCGACGTTGACCATGCCCGCGCGCAGCAGGTTGATGGTGCGCGGGTCGGTGGCGTTGAGCATGGCCATGGCCAGCTTGTTGCCGGGGCGCCAGCTCTTCTTGTCCATCTTCACGAGCAGGCTGCGCATGGCCATGGTGACGTCGCCGAAATCGATCTTCACCGGGCAGGGGTTGTAGCAGCGGTGGCAGATGGTGCAGTGGTCGGCCACGTCCTCGAACTCCTGCCAGTGGTGGCTGGAGATGCCGCGCCGGGTCTGCTCCTCGTACAGGAAGGCCTCGGCCAGCAGCGAGGTGGCGAGGATCTTGTTGCGCGGCGAGTACAGCAGGTTGGCGCGCGGCACGTGGGTGGAGCACACGGGCTTGCACTTGCCGCAGCGCAGGCAGTCCTTGACGCTGGCGACGATCTGGCCGATGTCGCTCTGCTGCATGATGAGCGACTCGTAGCCCATCAGGCCGAAGCTCGGCGTGTAGGCGTTGGTCAGGTCGGCGAAGGGCAGCGAGCGGCGCGAGTTCTTTTGGGCCTGATTGGCCTCCAGCGCTTGCCTATCAAGCGCTTGCAGCTCCTGATTTCGCAGCAGCTTGCCCTGGTTGAAGTGCCCTTGCGGATCGACGCGGCGCTTGTAGTCGGCAAAGGGCGCGAGTTCCTCGTCGGAGAGGAATTCCAGCTTGGTGATGCCGATGCCGTGCTCGCCCGAGATCACGCCGTCCAGGCTGCGCGCCAAGGCCATGATGCGGCCCACCGCCTCGTGCGCGGTCTGCAGCATCTCGTAGTCGTCGCTGTTCACCGGAATGTTGGTGTGCACGTTGCCGTCGCCCGCGTGCATGTGCAGCGCCACCCACACGCGGCCCTTGAGCACCTGCTTGTGGATGGCGGCGGCCTCCTGCATCAGGGGCTCGAAGGCCGCGCCGACGAAGATCTCGGCCAGCGGCTGGCGCAGCTGCGTCTTCCAGCTGGCGCGCAGGGAATGGTCCTGCAGCTGCGGGAACAGGCGCGCCACGTCGTCCAGCCAGCCCTGCCACAGGGCCCGCACCTCGGCCACCAGCGCCTGCGCCTGCGCCACGCGGTCGCCCAGCAGCTCGGCGGCGGGAAGCGCATCGCCCTGTTTGCCCAGGGGCAGGTCGGGGCGCGCGAAGAAGTCCTGCAGCGCGTCGCACAGCTTGAGCTTGTTGCGCAAGCTCAGCTCGATGTTGATGCGCTCGATGCCGTCGGTGTACTCGGCCATGCGCGGCAGCGGGATCACCACGTCCTCGTTGATCTTGAAGGCGTTGGTGTGCCTGGAGATGGCTGCCGTGCGCTTGCGGTCCAGCCAGAACTGCTTGCGCGCCTCGCTGCTGACCGCGGTGAAGCCCTCGCCGCTGCGCGAATTGGCGATGCGCACCACCTCGGCCGTGGCGCGCGCCACGGCGTCGGCGTCGTCGCCCACCAGGTCGCCGATCAGCACCATCTTGGGCAGCCTGCCGCCGCCCTTCTTGCTCTTGGTCGCGTAGCCCACGGCCTTCAGGTACCGGTCGTCCAGGTGCTCCAGGCCCGCGAGCAGCACGCCGCTGCGCTTCTGCTCGGCGAACATGAAGTCTTTGATCTCGACGATGCTGGGCACGGCCTCCTTGGCCGAGCCGAAGAACTCCAGGCACACGGTGCGCGTGTGCGCGGGCATGCGGTGCACGATCCAGCGCGCGCTGGTGATGAGGCCATCCGTGCCCTCCTTCTGCACGCCGGGCAGGCCCGAGAGGAACTTGTCCGTCACGTCCTTGCCCAGGCCCTCCTTGCGGAAGGACTTGCCGGGGATGTCCAGGCGCTCGGTGCGCACCGGCGTCCTGCCGTCGGCCTCGAAGTACGCGAGCTCGAAGCTCGCCACCTCGGCGTCGTGGATCTTGCCCAGGTTGTGGCTGATGCGCGTGACCTCCAGCCACTGCGCCTGCGGCGTGACCATGCGCCAGCTCGCCAGGTTGTCGAGCGCCGTGCCCCACAGCACGGCCTTCTTGCCGCCCGCGTTCATGGCGATGTTGCCGCCGATGCACGAGGCCTCGATGGAGGTGGGATCGACGGCGAACACGAAGCCGCCGCGCTCGGCCGCGTCGGCCACGCGCTGGGTGACCACGCCGGCCTCGGTCCAGACGGTGGGCACGTCGTGCGCGAGGCCCGGCAGGCGCACCATCTCCACCTCGGTCATCGCCTCGAGCTTCTCGGTGTTGATGACGGCGCTGCGCCAGCTCAAGGGGATGGCGCCGCCGGTGTAGCCCGTGCCGCCGCCGCGCGGGATGATGGTGAGCCCGAGCTCGATGCACGCCTTGACCAGGGCGGCCATCTCGCCTTCCGTATCGGGCGTGAGCACGACGAAGGGGAACTCCACGCGCCAGTCGGTGGCGTCGGTCACGTGGCTCACGCGCGAGAGGCCGTCGAACTTGATGTTGTCCTTGGCGGTGTGGCGCGCCAGGCGCCTGGCCACCTGCTTGCGCATCCCGGCGACTTCGACCAGGGTGGCGTCGAACTCGGCGATGGCGCGGTTGGCCGCCTCGACGAGCTGGGCCACGCGGCGGTCGCGCTCGGGGTCTTCCTGCGGCGTGCGGCGCTTCTCGATCTCGCCCATGCGGTGGTGCATGGCGTCCACCAGCATCTTGCGCCGCTGCGGGTTGTGGATCAGGTCGTCCTGCAGGTAGGGGTTGCGCTGCACGGCCCAGATGTCGCCCAGCACCTCGTAGAGCATGCGCGCCGAGCGGCCCGTGCGGCGCTCGCGGCGCAGGTGGTCGAGCACGTCCCAGGCCTGGGCGCCGAGCAGGCGGATGACGATTTCCCGGTCGGAAAACGAAGTGTAGTTGTAAGGAATCTCGCGCAGGCGCACGGGCTCGCTGCCCTGCGCCTGCAGCGCAGCCAGCGCTATCGGTGCATTCATGGGGTCAACCTGGGTTGGGCGCGCTGCGCCCTGAGGCCTCGGGGGCAGAAATTCTATGCCACGGCCCCGGGACCCGCCGCACGCACGCAAGAGCCATTACGCCCCGTCGGGATCAGGGAGTCAGAACAGCACGCGGCTGCGTATGGTGCCGGGCACCTGGGCCAGCTTCTCCAGCGCCAGGTCGGAGGAGCGCGCGTCCAGGTCGATCACCACGTAGCCCACCGCCTCGTTGGTCTGCAGGTACTGGCCCGCGATGTTGATCTGGTTGTCCGACAGGATGCTGTTGATCTGCGACAGCACGCCCGGCACGTTGCGGTGGATGTGCAGCAGCCGGTGCTTGCCCGGATGGGCCGGCAGCGCCACCTCGGGGAAGTTGACCGACGAGGTGCTGGTGCCGTTGTCGCTGTAGCGGACGAGCTTTTCCGCCACCTCCAGGCCGATGTTGGCCTGCGCCTCCATCGTGGAGCCGCCGATGTGCGGCGTGAGGATCACGTTGTCCAGCCCGCGCAGGGGCGAGACGAACTCGTCCTTGTTGCTCTTGGGCTCGACCGGGAACACGTCCACGGCCGCACCCAGCAGCTTCTTGTCGCGGATCGCCCGGGCCAGCGGCTCGATCTCCACCACCGTGCCGCGCGAGGCGTTGATGAGGATGCCGCCCGGCTTCATGGCGGCGATCTGGTCCGCGCCGATCATCCACTGCGTGGAGGGCAGCTCGGGCACGTGCAGGCTCACGATGTCGCTCTGCGCCAGCAGCTCCTGCAGGCCGGGCGCCTGGCGCGCATTGCCCAGCGGCAGCTTGGCGACCACGTCGTGGAAGATCACCTGCATGCCCAGCGACTCCGCCAGCACCGACAGCTGGGTGCCGATGGAGCCGTAGCCCACGATGCCCAGCGTCTTGCCGCGGATCTCGTAGGCGTTCGTGGCGCTCTTGAGCCAGCCGCCGCGGTGCGCCGCCGCGTTCTTCTCGGGCACGCCGCGCAGCAGCAGGATGGCCTCGGCCAGCACCAGCTCGGCCACCGAGCGGGTGTTGGAGTACGGCGCGTTGAACACCGCGATGCCGCGCTCGCGCGCCGCATCCAGGTCCACCTGGTTCGTGCCGATGCAGAAGCACCCCACGGCCACGAGCTTGTGCGCATGCGCGAACACGTCGGCCGTGAGCTGGGTGCGCGAGCGTATGCCCAGGAAATGCACGTCGGCGATCTTGCGGCGCAGCTCCTCGCCCTCGAGCGCGCCGGGCAGCACCTCGACCTGCGTGTAGCCGGCGGCGCGCAGCACCTGCGCGGCGCTGGCGTGCACGCCTTCGAGCAACAGGAACTTGATCTTGCTTTTATCCAGGGACGTCTTGGGCATGGCGTGGCAATCCAGGGCAGGCGCCTGCGGCAGGGCATGACAAAAAAGAGTGCCGCAAAGGGAAACAATGGGCTCATTGTGCAGCGCACCATTGCCGGCGGCATGCCGGCGATGGCATATCCCTGTTTGCGACAGCGCCATAAATCGCGCCGAAACGCGCAGATTCGCACACAAAACGTCACAGTAATGTCACAATTTGGCCTTCCCGTCCCCTGGCGGGTTTCCCCGGTTGTTGCTGCTTTTTCAGCATGCGACAACGACACCGTGCTGTCATGAAGGGCCCGCACCATTGGAGCCTTCATGTCTTTCGTCCATCAACGAGGAGTACCCCATGCAATTGAAACAACTGGGATTGGCCGCATGCATGCTGGCAACCGGCCTGGCCGCACAGGCGCAGACCGAGATCCAGTGGTGGCATTCGATGAGCGGCCCGCTCGGCGAGTGGGTCGGCGATCTCGCCAAACAGTTCAACGAGAGCCAGAAGAGCTACAAGGTGGTCGCCACCTACAAAGGCCAGTACGACGAGTCGATGACGGCCGCGATCGCCGCCTTCCGCGCCGGCAATGCGCCGGACATCCTGCAGGTCTTCGAGGTCGGCACCGCGACCATGATGGCGTCCAAGGGCGCGATCAAGCCGGTGGGAGAGGTCATGACCGCGGGCGGGGCCAAGTTCGACCCCAGCGTCTACATCCCGGCCGTGGCTGGCTATTACACGGCACCCAGCGGCCAGATGCTGAGCTTTCCCTTCAACAGCTCGACGACCATCTTCTACTACAACAAGGACGCCTTCAAGGCAGCCGGCCTCGACCCCGAGAAGGCGCCCACCACCTGGCCCGAGGTGATGGCGGCGGCCGACAAGCTCAAGGCCAGCGGCCACAAATGCCCCTTCACCACCAGCTGGATCAGCTGGACGCAGCTGGAGAGCTTCTCGGCCTGGCACAACACGCTGTTCGCCACGCAGAACAACGGCTTCGGCGGCACCTCGGCACGCCTGGCCTTCAACTCGCCGCTGCACGTGCGGCACTTCGAGAACCTGGCCAAGATGGCCAAGGACGGCACCTTCGTCTACAAGGGCCGCAACAATACGCCCGACGCCGCCTTCCCATCGGGCGAGTGCGCCATGATGACGGGCTCCTCGGGCCTGTACGCGCGCGTGGCCAAGGACGCCAAGTTCAAGTACGGCATCTCCGCCCTGCCTTACTACCCCGACGTGAAGGGCGCGCCGCAGAACACCGTGATCGGCGGCGCTTCGCTGTGGGTGATGTCCGGCAAGTCCGCCGACCATTACAAGGGCGTGGCCAGCTTCTTCAACTTCCTGTCCGACACCAAGGTGCAGTCCGAAAGCCACAAGCGCACCGGCTACCTGCCCATCACCATGGCGGCGTACAAGCTGACCGAGGCATCGGGCTTCTATGAAAAGAACCCCGGAACCGACGTGGCCGTGACGCAGATGATCCGCAAGACCACCGACAAGTCGCGCGGCATCCGCCTGGGCAACTTCGTGCAGATCCGCACCATCGTCGACGAGGAGACCGAGCAGATCTGGAACGGCAAGAAGACCGTCAAGGAAGCCCTGGACACCGCCGTCAAGCGCGGTAACGAGCAACTGGAACGTTTCCAGAAAGCGAACAAAGGCTGACCGCCTGACCTCCCCCGCCGCAGGCGGGGGAGGGAATTCGCCGGAACAAGTGACGGCGCAATAAACTCGCTCGCCAGGCGGGTGTTTTCGTTTCCAGAGGCTTCATGGAAAAACGCGTTCTCTTCCGATCCGGCTGGCTGCCCTGGCTGCTGATCGCGCCGCAGATGGCGGTGATCCTGGTCTTCTTCTTCTGGCCGGCCAGCCAGGCGATCCTGCAGTCGGTGCAGGCCGAGGACGCCTTCGGCACCTCCACCACCTTCGTCGGCCTGGAGAATTTTGCGACCCTCTTCGAGGACCCGGCCTACGTCGACTCGTTCAAGGTCACGGCCATCTTCTCGCTGCTGGTCGCGGTGATCGGCATCGCGCTGTCGCTGGTGCTGGCCGTCTTCGCGGACCGCATCCTGCGCGGCGCCCTGGTCTACAAGACCTTCCTGATCATCCCCTACGCCGTGGCGCCGGCCATCGCGGGCGTGCTGTGGGTCTTCATGTTCTCGCCCAGCATCGGCGTGGTGAGCTACTGGCTGCACCAGGCGGGCTTCGACTGGAACCATCTGCTCAACTCCGGCCAGGCGCTCGCGCTGATCGTGGTGGCCGCCATATGGAAGCAGATTTCCTACAACTTCCTGTTCTTCCTGGCCGGCCTGCAGTCGATCCCGAAGGCGCTGATCGAAGCAGCCGCCATCGACGGTGCCGGCCCCCTGCGGCGCTTCTTCCACATCCAGTTCCCGCTGCTGTCGCCCACCACCTTCTTCCTGCTGGTGATGAACGTGGTGTACGCCTTCTTCGACACCTTCGCCATCGTGCACGCCACCACCGAGGGCGGCCCGGGCCGCGACACCGCGATCCTGGTCTACAAGGTCTGGCACGACGGATTCCGGGCGCTCGACCTCGGCGGCTCGGCGGCGCAGTCGGTGGTGCTGATGGCCATCGTCATCGCACTGACCGTCGTCCAGTTCCGCTACGTCGAGAAAAAGGTGCAGTACTGATGCCGCACACCGCCCCCACCCCTGCCCGGAGCCTGCGCCATGGTTGAACACCGCCCCGGCCTGACCTTCGTCTCGCATCTGGTGCTCATCCTGGGCATCATGCTGATCGCCTTCCCCATCTACCTGGCGTTCGTCGCCTCCACCCACACGCGCGACGCCATCCTGCAGGTGCCCATGCCTCTGGTGCCGGGCGCCCACATGGTCGAGAACTACACGGCCGCGCTGACCGGTGCCGACACCCAGGGCGCGCGCGTGGTGGTGGGCCGCATGATGTGGATCAGCTTCGTCACCGCCATGGTGATCGCCGTGGGCAAGATCGCCATCTCGCTGCTGTCGGCCTTCGCCATCGTCTACTTCCGCTTCCCGTTCAAGAAGATCGTGTTCTGGATGATCTTCGTGACGCTGATGCTGCCGGTGGAGGTGCGCATCCTGCCCACCTACAAGGTGCTGGCCGACCTGAACATGCTCAACACCTACGCGGGCCTGACGGTGCCGCTCATCGCCTCGGCCACCGCCACCTTCCTGTTCCGGCAGTTCTTCCTCTCGGTGCCCGACGAGCTGGTGGAGGCCGCGCGCATCGACGGCGCGGGCCCCATGCGCTTCTTCAAGGACGTGCTGGTGCCGCTGTCGCAGACCTCGATCGCGGCGCTGTTCGTCATCCAGTTCATCTACGGCTGGAACCAGTACCTGTGGCCGCTCCTGGCCACCACCAGCGAGGACATGTACCCGGTGGTGATCGGCATCAAGCGCATGATCGCCTCGGGCGACGCGGCGGTGGACTGGAACCTGGTGATGGCCACCGCCATCCTGGCGATGGTGCCGCCCGCGATCGTGGTGGTGCTGATGCAGCGCTGGTTCGTCAAGGGCCTGGTCGATACCGAGAAGTAAAACGAAAACGCGAGAACACCCCAACATGTCCGCCATCTCCTTTCGCAACGTCATCAAACGCTACGGCAAGGGCGCCAAGGCCAACCAGGTCATCCACGGCGTGAACGCCGAGATCAAGGACGGCGAATTCGTCGTCATCGTCGGCCCGTCGGGCTGCGGCAAATCCACGCTGCTGCGCATGGTCGCCGGGCTGGAGGAGATCAGCGGCGGCGAGATCGCCATCGGAGCGCGCGTGGTCAACGACCTGGAGCCCGCCCGGCGCGACATCGCCATGGTGTTCCAGAACTACGCGCTCTACCCGCACATGACGAACTTCGAGAACATGGCCTACGGCCTGAAGATCGCCAAGGTGCCCAAGGACGAGATCCGCCGCCGCGTGGACAAGGCCGCGAAGATCCTCGAACTCTCGCACCTGCTGGAGAGGAAGCCCCGCGAACTCTCGGGCGGCCAGCGCCAGCGCGTGGCCATGGGCCGCGCCATCGTGCGCCAGCCGCAGGTGTTCCTGTTCGACGAGCCGCTGTCCAACCTCGACGCCAAGCTGCGCGCGCAGACGCGCATCGAGATCCAGAAGCTGCACGCCGAGCTGGGCATCACCAGCCTGTTCGTCACCCACGACCAGGTCGAGGCCATGACGCTCGCGCAGCGCATGATCGTGATGAACGCGGGCAACATGGAGCAGTTCGGCACGCCCGAGGAGGTCTACCACCGGCCCGCCTCCACGTTCGTCGCGAGCTTCATCGGCTCGCCGCCCATGAACCTGCTCAAGAACGCGCCGGGCTCCCAGTCCGGCGCCATCCTCGGCATACGGCCCGAGCACCTCGACGTGACCCCCGGCAGCGGCTGGGCCATGCAGGTGGACACCGTGGAACTGCTGGGCGCCGAACGCCTGGTCTACGGCCGCGTGGGCGACGACGCGCTCATCGTGCGCATCGAGGAAGGCGCCCCGGCGCCCCGGCCGGGCGAGACCATCCACGTCACCCCGCGCGAAGGCCGCACCCACTTTTTCGACACCGCCACCGGCAAGCGCCTGCCATGACCGCCCCCTGGCCCTACCCGCGCTGGATCGCCCACCGCGGCGCCGGCAGGCTCGCGCCCGAGAACACCCTGGCGGCCTTCCGCCTGGGCGCGCAGCATGGCTACCGCATGTTCGAGTGCGACGCCAAGCTTTCCAGCGACGGCGTGGTGTTCCTGATGCACGACGCCACGCTGGAGCGCACCACCAGCGGCCACGGCGTCGCAGGCGAGCAGTCATGGCGCGACCTGGCCCAGCTCGACGCGGGCGGCTGGCATTCGCGCCAGTACGCGGGCGAGCCCCTGCCCACGCTGGCCAACGTGGCGCACTGGTGCATCGCCAACGGCTGCCACCTGAACATCGAGATCAAGCCCACGCCCGGCACCGAGCTGGAGACCGGCCGCGCCGTGGCGCAGCGCGCCGCGCGCCTGTGGCAGGGCCAGGCCGTGCCGCCGCTGCTGACCTCGTTCAAGCCCCAGGCCCTGGCCGCCGCGCGCGAGGCCGCGCCCGGTCTGCCGCGCGGCCTGCTGCTGGACCAGCTGCACCCGGGCTGGCTGGACGAGGCGCGCGCGCTGGGCTGCCTGGCCGTGGTCTGCAACCACGCGCTGTGGAGCGCCGCCACCGTGGCCGAGGTGCACGACGCCGGCCTGCGTGCCCTGAGCTACACCGTGAACGACGAATGGGCCGCCGAGCGCCTGATCGCGCTGCGCACCGACGGCATCATCACCGACCGCGTGGACCTGTTCCCGGCCGCATAAAGCGGCACCGTCCTTCAAGCGCCAGCCATGCGGCTCCCGGACAATGCGCGCATGCAACGCCACCGTTTCCTGCCCTGGCTGCTCCTGCTTTGCCTGGCCGCCAGCCTGAGCCTTTGGCCCGCCCAGGCCGAGAACCGCACGGCCGCCACGGCCGCCGCCGAGAAGTCCGCCGACGAACCGCCCCTGCCGCCCGTGGACGAGCTGCGCCGCCAGCTCGACGCCCTGCCCCAGAAGATCGGCGAACAGGACGACGGCCGCAAGCTCCTGGCCGAGGTGAACGCCATAGGCGCCGCGGCCGAGCGCCTGGCCGCGCGTCGCACGGCCGACCTGGCGGACGTGGACCTGCGCCTCTCGGGCCTGGGCCCCGCGCCCGAGAAGGGCTCGCCCGCCGACACGCCCGACGTGGCCGAGCAGCGCGCCGCGCTGAACAAGCAGCGCACGGCCATCGACGCGGAGCTCAAGCTCGCGCGCCTCGTCGCCGTCGATGCCGCGCAGCGCGGCACCGACCTGATCCGCCAGCGCCGCGCACAGTTCCAGGCGCAGCTCACCACGCGCACGGACTCGCCGCTGGGCATCTCCTTCTGGCGCAACCTTCGCAATTCCGCGCCCACCGACGGCGCGCGGCTGCGGGCGCTGGCGGGCGAGCTGCACGACGCCGCGGCCGCCGCCGCGCAGCCGCCGCACCGCGCCGCGTTCGCGGGCTACCTCGCGCTGGCGCTGCTGCTGGCGGTGGCGGGCACCTGGGCGGCCGAGCACGTCCTCATGCGCGTGCTGCCGCCGCGCCTGCCCGCCGCGCGGCTGCGGCGCTCGCTGCTCGCGGCGTCGGCCATCGCGGCCAACGTGCTCATCATCAGCGCGGCGCTGCAGTTCGTCTGGAGCGCGGTTGCGCTCGGCGGCCCGCTGCCCGAGAACCTGCGCGCGCTGCAGCAGGCCACGCTGCGCGCCGCCGCCTACGCGGCGTTCACCATCACGCTGGGGCACGCGCTGCTGTCGCCGCGGCGCAGCTCGTGGCGGCTGCTGCCGATATCCGACGGACTCGCGCGGCGCCTGGCGCGGTTCCCGTGGTGGGTGGGCCTGCTGTCGGCGCTGGGCGTGCTGGTGGCCGACGTGAACGACATCGTGGGCGCGAGCCTCGCGGCCGAGGTGCTGGTGCATGCCGCGTTCGCGCTGCTGGTGTCGGCCACCATGGCCATGGCGCTCGGGCGCATGCGCGTGGGCGAGGCGCAGCCGGACGCCCCGCCCCAGCCGCTGTGGGTGGGGCTGCTGCTGGCCGGCGCGGGCATCGCGGTGACTGCCGCCGTGCTGGCCGTGGCGCTGGGCTTCGTGGCGCTGGCGGGCACGCTCGCGCGGCAGATGGCGTGGAGCAGCGTGGTGTTCGCCAGCATCTACCTGCTGGCGCACCTGGCCGACGACCTGTGCGACGCGATCCTGTCCTCGCGCGGAGGCTTCGGCGCGCGCATCCACGCCACGCTGGGCATCGACGCGCCGCTGCTCGACCAGGCGGCGGTGCTCATATCGGGCGTGCTGCGCGTGGCGCTGTTCTTCTACATGCTCATCGCGCTCATGGCGCCGTTCGGCACCGGGCCCGACGAACTGTTCCGCCGCGGCACGAACGTGGACCACAGCCTCAGGATCGGCGACCTCGCGCTCGCGCCGCAGGCCCTGTTCACGGCGCTGGCCGTGGTCTGCGGCGGCTTCCTCGCGATCCGCATGAGCAAGCGGTGGCTGACCGAACGCTACTTCCCGCACACCACGCTGGAGCCCGGCATGCGCAGCTCCATCGTCACGTTGCTGGGCTACGTGGGCGGCGTGGTGGTGATCGCCGTGGCGCTGGCGGGCCTGGGCATCAGCGTGGAGCGCATCGCCTGGGTGGCGAGCGCCCTGTCGGTGGGCATCGGCTTCGGGCTGCAGGCCATCGTGCAGAACTTCATCTCGGGCCTGATCCTGCTGGCCGAGCGCCCGGTAAAGGTGGGCGACTGGGTGGTGCTGGGCGACACCGAGGGCGACGTGCGCCGCGTGAACGTGCGCGCCACCGAGATCCAGCTGGGCGACCGCTCCACCGTGATCGTGCCCAACTCCGAGTTCATCACCAAGACGGTGCGCAACGTGACCGCGGGCGGCGCGCAGGGCCGCGTGCTGCTGCGCCTGCCCGCGCCGCTCGATACCGACGCGCGGCGCATGCGCGCGCTGATCCTGCAGGCCTTCGAGGCGCACGAGGGCGTCCTGGACACCCCCGCCCCCTCGGTCACGCTGGAGGGCATACAAAGCGGCACGCTCACCTTTCTGGCCATCGGCTATGTGAGCAGCCCGCGCCAGATCGGCGGCGTGCGCAGCGACCTGCTGTTCGCCATCCTCGATGCGCTGCGCGAGGCGGGCCTGGCCTTGTCGCCGCCCGCCACCACGGCGGTGGCCCAACCCCTGGGCGGGCCGTTCCAGGACCTGCCGGCACCGGCGGAAAAGGCTTGATGCCTTGCCATTGATGGCCGCCGGCGCTTCCTGGACAGGCGCCTGCGGCTCTGTCCGGGGGGCTTCAACCGCGCCAGGCGCGCAGCAGCAGCCACTGGCTGGTGGCGCAGGCCAGCACCAGGGCGGCGTAGGTGAGCATCCTGCCGTCGCGGCCCAGCAGCGCCATGCCCACGACCAGCGCCGCGCAGCCGACTATGAAGTTGATAGCTATTGGCGCAATCCAGCCATGCGCTTTCGCCATTTTTCGCATAAAGACATGGCCGCACAGAACCAGCAGCACGGCCACCGCGAAGGCGGGGGCGGCGAAGTTCAGCAGGTGGTTGATGGCGGCGAGCGGGCTCATGCGTACATGATGCAAATCAAGACATTGGCGCAGCCGCCAAACCCGATTGCGCGTCCGATTTTATAATCGTGCCCCATGGCAGTCTGGGCCCTTGGCATCAATCACCACACCGCACCGCTCGATCTGCGCGGACGGTTCGCATTCGCCGTGGACCAGATCGCGCCCACGCTGCACGGCCTGCGCCAGTCGCTGGCCCAGGGTTCGGGCCGCCACCCGGACGTGGAAACGGCCATCATCTCCACCTGCAACCGCACCGAGATCTACTGCGCCGCCGAGGCCCCGGCCCTGGACCACACGCTGGACTGGCTGGCCGCCAGCGGCGGCGTGAGCCCCTCGCTGCTGCGCTCGCACTCCTACACGCTCGAAAGCGGCCTGGTCGCGCGCCACGCCTTCCGCGTGGCCAGCGGGCTCGATTCCATGGTGCTGGGCGAGGCCCAGATCCTCGGCCAGATGAAGGACGCCGTGCGCGCCGCCGAGGGCGCCGGCGTCCTGGGCACCACGCTCAACCAGTTGTTCCAGCGCAGCTTCGCCGTGGCCAAGGAGGTGCGCACCAGCACCGACATCGGCGCGCACAGCATCAGCATGGCCGCCGCGGCCGTGCGCCTGGCGGGCCAGCTGTTCGAGGACCTGTCGCAGATCCGCGTGCTGTTCGTGGGCGCGGGCGAGATGATCGAGCTGTGCGCCACGCACTTCGCGGCCCGCAATCCCAAGCAGATCGCGATCGCCAACCGCACGCTGGAGCGCGGCGAGAAGCTCGCCGCGCGCTTCGGCGGCGAGGTCATGCGCCTGGCGGACCTGCCCGACCAGTTGCACGAGTTCGACGCCATCATCAGCTGCACCGCGAGCAGCCTGCCCATCATCGGCCTGGGCGCCGTGGAGCGGGCCCTGAAGAAACGCCGCCACCGCCCCATCTTCATGGTCGACCTGGCCGTGCCGCGCGACATCGAACCCGAGGTCAAGCAGCTCGAGGACGTGTACCTCTACACCGTGGACGACCTGGCCGGCGTGGTGCAGACCGCCCAGGCGAACCGCCAGGCCGCCGTGGCCCAGGCCGAGGCCATCATCGACGCCGGCGTGCAGAGCTTCATGCACTGGATGGACCTGCGCAGCCCCGCCGGCCACGCGGGCGGCGTGGTGCCGCTGATCCGCCAGCTCAACAGCCAGGCCGACGAATGGCGCGCGCTGGAAATCGCGCGCGCCAAGCGGCTGCTGGCCAAGGGCGAGGACATCGACACGGTGCTCGAGGCCCTCTCGCGCGGCCTCACCCAGAAGATGCTGCACGGCACCATGGCCGAGCTGCGCGCCGGCGACGCCGACGCGCGCGCGCAGACGGCGCAGGCCGTCTCGCGCCTGTTCCTGCGCGCCTCCTCCAAGGGCTAGCGGCGCCAGCTGCAGCACTTCAAGCCAAATCGGCACAAAACGCTTGCCAGGCAAGCGCCAGAAGCTACTTTAAACGTAGCAAACACTGATCCCCTACCGATGAAACCCTTTCTCCGCAGCCAGTTGGAGCGCTACGCACAGCGCCTGCAAGAGCTCGATTTCCTGCTCTCGCGCGAAGACATCATGGCCGACATGCAGCAGTACCGCAGCATCTCGCGCGAGCACGCCGACGTGACCGCCGTGGCCGGGCGCTACGCCCGCTACCGCCAGCGCGAGGCCGACCTGGAAGGCGCGCGCGGGATGCTCGAAGACCCCGACATGGCCGAGATGGCGCAGGAGGAGATCGCCGCCGCCGAAGCCGAGCTCGCGCAGCTCGAGGACGAGCTGCAGCGCCTGCTGCTGCCCAAGGACCCTGACGGCGAACGCAACGCCTTCGTCGAGATCCGCGCCGGCACGGGGGGCGACGAGTCGGCCCTGTTCGCGGGCGACCTCGCGCGCATGTACACGCGCTACGCCGCCACGCAGGGCTGGAAGGTCGAGATCCTGAGCGCCAACGAGAGCGAGCTCGGCGGCTACAAGGAAGTGGTGCTGCGCATCGAGGGCGACCACGTGTACGGCGCGCTGCGCTTCGAATCCGGCGGCCACCGCGTGCAGCGCGTGCCCGCCACCGAGACGCAGGGCCGCATCCACACCAGCGCCTGCACCGTGGCCGTGATGCCCGAGCCCGATGAGGCCCAGGCCATCACGCTGAACCCCGCCGACCTGCGCATCGACACCTTCCGCGCCAGCGGCGCGGGCGGCCAGCACATCAACAAGACCGACTCCGCCGTGCGCGTGGTGCACCTCCCCACGGGCATCGTCGCCGAATGCCAGGACGGGCGCAGCCAGCACGCCAACAAGGCCAAGGCCCTGCAGGTGCTGCAGGCGCGCATCCAGGACAAGGAGCGCAGCGAGCGCGCCGCCAAGGAGGCGGCGCTGCGCAAGGGCCTGATCGGCAGCGGCGACCGCAGCGACCGCATCCGCACCTACAACTTCCCCCAGGGCCGGCTCACCGACCACCGCATCAACCTCACGCTGTACAAGCTGCTGGCCATCATGGAGGGCGACCTCGGCGAAGTGCTGCAGGCCCTGCAGCACGCGCGCGAGGCCGAGCTGCTGGCCGAGCTCGAAACCGCGGTTTGAAGAAAATCGGCCTCCAGCGCCCACCAGAAAAGCGTAAGCAGCTATGAATGAGATAGCAACCATCGCCCAGGCGCTCGCGCGGGCGCAGGCCCGCGGCCTGGCGCGCATCGACGCGCAGATGCTGCTGCTGCACGCGCTGGGCCGCCCCACCGGCGACCGCGCCTGGCTGCTCGCGCACGACACCGACCCGCTGGACGCGCCCGCCCTGGCCCGCTACCAGGCGCTGTGCGCGCGCCGCGCGGCCGGCGAGCCCGTGGCCTACCTCACAGGCAGCAAGGAGTTCTACGGCCTGCCCCTGCGGGTGGACGCCCGCGTGCTCGACCCGCGCCCCGACACCGAAACCCTCGTGGACTGGGCGCTGGAGCTGCTCGCCCCCCTGCCCGCCCCGCGCGTGGCCGACCTGGGCACCGGCAGCGGCGCCATCGCCCTGGCGCTGCAGCACGCGCGCCCCGATGCCCGGGTGCTGGCCGTGGACGCCAGCGCCGGCGCCCTGGCCGTGGCCCGCGCCAACGCCGAGCGGCTGGGCCTGCCCGTGCGGTTCGTGCAGGGCGACTGGCTCGCGGGCATCGCCGGGCCGTTCGACGCCATCGTCAGCAACCCGCCCTACATCCCCGCGCAGGACCCGCACCTGGCAGCGCTCGCGCACGAACCCCTCTCGGCCCTGGCCAGCGGCGCCGACGGGCTGGACGACATTCGCGCCATCGTCGCCCAGGCGCCGGCGCGGCTCGCGCCCGGCGGCTGGCTGCTGCTGGAGCACGGCTGGGACCAAGCCGGCGCCGTGCAGGCGCTGCTGCGCGCCGCGGGCTTCGCGCAGGTTCAGAGCCACGGCGACCTGGCCGGCATAGCCCGATGCACCGGCGGGTCAATGCCCGCGGCGGGCCGGCAGTGAAATAATCCCGGGTTACCGCCCTGCCCCAGGGCCCCTCTTCCAGGAGTACACACCCCATGAGCGACGTCCAGCAACGCATCGACCAACTGGTCAAATCCAACGACATCCTGCTGTTCATGAAAGGCAACGCCAGCTTTCCCATGTGCGGCTTCTCGGGCCGCGCCGTCCAGATCCTCAAGGCCTGCGGTGTCGATCCCAAGGACATCGCCGCCGTGAACGTGCTGGAGGACGACGAGATCCGCCAGGGCATCAAGGACTACAGCAACTGGCCCACGATCCCGCAGCTCTACGTGAAGGGCGAGTTCATCGGCGGCTCGGACATCATGATGGAGATGTACGAGTCGGGCGAGCTGCAGCAGGTGCTGGGCACCCAGCAGGCCGGCTGAACCCGCCGCCGCGCGCAGGAATCGACCGCTCTCCGGAGCGGTTTTTTCTGCCCGGCAAATGCGGGATTGTTCCGACAAACAGCCGGCGCGCGCCGTGCTTGAATCATTGCGTGTCTTGCTTCGGATCAGGAGACGTGCCATGACCGGTCACAGCCTCGTCCCCCACACCCCGGCCCTGTCGCTGCCGGTGGCGCAGATGCGCAGCGTGTTCCACCCCGGCGACGTCGAGCGCAGGCTTGCGCGCCTGCAGGAAGCGGGCAGCCAGCGCGAATACGAGAACCTGCGCGTCGTCTATGAACGCATGCTCGAACGCGGCCCCGAGCGCTTCCAGGTCAAGCCCTCGGGCGTGCCCGACATGGCGCCGCTCTACGAGCACCTGCCCAACTTCACCGAGGTGCTCGACGACGTGAAGCGCCACGTCGCCCTGGCGCAGGACAGCCGCGACGGGCTGGAGGTCACGCCCATGCTGCTGCTGGGCCCGCCCGGCATCGGCAAGACGCACTTCGCGCGCCAGCTCGCCGAGCTGCTGGGCACGGGCATGAACCTCGTGCCCATGAGCTCGATGACGGCGGGCTGGCTGCTCTCGGGCGCATCGTCGCAGTGGAAGGGCGCGCGCCCCGGCAAGGTGTTCGAGGCGCTGGTCGAGGGCGAGTACGCCAACCCCGTGATCGTCGTCGACGAGATCGACAAGGCCGCGGGCGACGCGCAGTACGACCCGCTGGGCGCTCTCTACGGCCTGCTGGAGCACGACACCGCGCAGAGCTTCACCGACGAGTTCGCCGAGGTCGCCATCGACGCGAGCCAGGTCATCTGGATCACCACGGCCAACGACGAACGCGGCATTCCCGAGCCCATCCTCAACCGCATGAACGTGTTCCAGGTGCAGGCGCCCACGCCGGGCCAGGCCCGCGCCATCGCGCTGAACCTGTACCAGGGCATACGCGCGGGCCACGACTGGGGGCGGCTGGTCGATCCCGAGCCGCAGCCGGCCGTGCTCGACCTGCTGGCGCAGATGCCGCCGCGCGAGATGCGCCGCGCGCTCATGACCGGCTTCGGCAACGCGCGGCTGGCGCGGCGCTCCACCGTCGAGGCGGACGACCTGCCGCGCGCGGCCGGCGCCAAGGGGCGCATCGGGTTCGTGCAATAGGCGCAGGGCCGGGGCTGCGCGCCGCTACACTCGGCGCCATCCCATGACCCTGACCGAAAGCCTCTTCATCATCGGCCTGCTGATCGCGGCCAGCGCGTTTTTCTCGGTGGCGGAGATCTCCCTGGCGGCCTCGCGGCGCCTGCGCCTGCGCCAGATGGCCGACGAGGGCAACGCCCGCGCCGCGCGCGTGCTGCACGTGCAGGAGCAGCCGGGCGACTACTTCACGGTGGTGCAGGTGGGGCTCAACGCCGTCGCCATCCTGGGCGGCATCGTCGGCGAGGGCACTTTGAGCCCCTACTTCGGCGCCCTCTTCGGCCTGTGGCTGCCCGAGGGCCGGGCGCAGGCGCTGGGCTTCCTGGCGTCGTTCCTGGCGGTCACGTCGCTCTTCATCCTGTTCGCCGACCTGTGCCCCAAGCGCCTGGGCATGGCCAATCCCGAGCGGCTCGCGGTGCGCGTGATCGGGCTCATGCAGCTGTGCATGGCGCTGTTCAAGCCCGTCATCTGGCTCTACAGCCGCACGGCCGACATGCTGCTGGCCCTGTCGGGCCTGCCCGTGCAGCGCGACGAGCGCGTCACCTCCGACGACATTCTGGCCATGATGGAGGCCGGCGCGCGCGCCGGCGTGCTGGCGGCGCAGGAGCAGCAGGTGATCGCCAACGTGTTCGAGCTCGACTCGCGCAGCGTGACCTCGGCCATGACGCTGCGCGAGCGCATCGCCTTCTTCCGGCGCGACGACCCCGACGAGCTGATCCGCGCGCGCATTGCCGCCGAACCCTTCTCCACCTACCCCGTGTGCGACGGCGACATCGACCACGTGGTGGGCTACGTGGACGCCAAGGACCTGTTCCAGCGCGCGCTCAAGAACCAGCCGATCTCGCTGGCCGAAGAAGGGCTGGTGCGCAAGGTGCTCATCGTGCCCGACCGCCTGTCCCTGGCCGAGGTGCTCGCGCATTTCCGCCAGGTGCACGAGGACTTCGCGGTCATCGTCAACGAATACAGCCGGGTGGTGGGCGTGGTCACCCTGAACGACGTGATGAGCACCGTGATGGGCGATCTGGTGGGCCCCGCGGACGAGGAGCAGATCGTGCGCCGCGACGAGAACTCCTGGCTCATCGACGGCACGACGCCCATCGAGGACGTGCTGCACGCGCTCGGCATCGACGAGCTGCCCCATGCCGGGGACTACGAGACGCTGGCAGGCTTCCTCATGGTGATGCTGCGCCGCGTGCCGCGCCGCACCGACAGCGTGAGCGTGGGCGGCTACCTGTTCGAGGTGCTGGACGTGGACAGCTACCGCATCGACCAGGTCATGGTCTCGCGGATCGACCGCGCTCAGCAAGCCGGCGCAGAAGTTCAGGCCTGCGCGGACCGGTCCTGAAACAGCCAGCGGCGCTGCGCCGCGAACACCGCGTTCGGATAGGGCGGCTTGCCGCGGCTGCCGTTGTAGCGGCCCAGCGCCATGTACAGGTCGCCGCGCTCGCGGTCCAGGTAGTGGCGCAGGATGACGCAGCCGAAGCGCAGGTTGGTCTGCATGTGGAACAGCTTGCCCGCGTCGCCATCGCCGATGGTGCGCGTCCAGAACGGCATCACCTGCATGTAGCCGCGCGCGCCCACGGGCGAGACGGCGAACTTGCGGAACGCGCTCTCCACCTGGATCAGGCCCAGGACCAGCGCGGCATCGAGCCCCGCGCGCTTGGACTCGTACCAGACGGTCTGCAGGAAATCGCGGCGCACCTCCCAGTCCGGCTTGCTGCGGCGCAGGCGGTCGCTCATGGTGCCCAGCCAGCGCAGGTAGACGAGCCGCGCCTCGGTGGTCGCGAACAGCGGCTCGGGCGGCGCGAGATCGGCCACGGCGGAGCTGAGGGCCGTGCGCACGGAATCGATGAGCGGCTCCTCGAGCTGCCCCCCCGCGTGCGCCGCGGCCGGCAGGCCCAGCCACGCGGCCGGGCCGCCGGCCAGGGCCGCCAGGCATGCGCGGCGCCGTACGCCGGCCGTCATGCCGCCACGCGCTCCTTCACGTAGGCCAGGATCTCCGCCACGCCCACCTTGGTGGCGCCGGCGTCGCGGCGGTGCAGATATTCCACCTGGCCTTCCTTGAGGCCCTTGTCGCCGATGGTGATGCGGTGCGGCACGCCGATCAGCTCCCAGTCGGCGAACATGGCGCCCGGGCGCTCGCCGCGGTCGTCCAGGATCACATCGACCCCGCTGGCCAGCAGCTCGCCGTGCAGCTTCTCGGCCACCGCCTTCACCTCTTCGCTGCGGTCCATGCCGATGGGGCAGATCGCCACGGTGAATGGCGCGATCGCGTCGGGCCAGATGATGCCGCGCTCGTCGTGGTTCTGCTCGATGGCCGCCGCCGGCAGGCGCGTGATGCCGATGCCGTAGCAGCCCATCTCGAAGAAGGCCGGCTTGCCGTCCTCGCCCAGGAAGGTGGCGTTCATGGCCTTGGAATACTTGGTGCCCAGGTAGAACACGTGGCCCACCTCGATGCCGCGCTCGATGGCCAGCGCGCCCTTGCCGTCGGGCGAGGGATCGCCCGCGACCACGTTGCGCAGGTCGGCCACGGCATCGGGCTCGGGCAGGTCGCGGCCCCAGTTCACGCCGGTGATGTGGAAGTCTTCCTCGTTGGCGCCGCAGATCCAGTCGGCCATCAGCGCCACCTCGCGGTCGGCGACGACCTGGACCGGCTTGCGCAGGCCGACGGGGCCGAGGTAGCCGGGCTTGGCGCCGAAATGCGCCTCGATCTCGGCCACGGTGGCGAAGCGGAAGCCCTTGTCCAGCCCCGGCACCTTGGAGACCTTGATCTCGTTCATGTCATGGTCGCCGCGCAGCAGCAGCAGCCAGACCTGGCTCTTGACGATCTCGCCGGCCTCGTTCGTCTCGTCGGTGGCCAGCACCAGCGACTTCACGGTGGTCTGGAGCGGCACGCCCAGCAGCCCGGCCACCTCGGCGCAGGTGGCCTTGCCCGGCGTCGGCGTCCTGGTCATGGGCGCGGCCGCGGCGGGGCGCGGGCCGGCGGGCGCCAGGGCCTCGGCCTTTTCCATGTTGGCCGCGTAGTCGCTCGCGGGGCAGTAGACGATGGCGTCCTCGCCCGTGGCGGCGATCACCTGGAACTCTTCGCTCAGGTCGCCGCCGATGGCGCCCGAATCGGCCGCCACTGCGCGGTAGGAGAGGCCGAAGCGGTCGAAGATGCGCCGGTAGGCCTGGGCCATCGCCTGGTAGCTGGCCTTGGCGCCCGCCTGGTCGCGGTCGAAGCTGTAGGCGTCCTTCATGATGAATTCGCGCCCGCGCATCAAGCCGAAGCGCGGACGGCGCTCGTCGCGGAACTTGGTCTGGATCTGGTAGAGGTTCTTGGGCAGCTGCTTGTAGCTGCGCAGCTCCTGGCGCGCGATGTCAGTGACCACTTCCTCACTCGTCGGCTGGACCACGAAGTCGCGGTCGTGGCGGTCCTTGATGCGCAGCAGCTCGGGGCCCATCTTCTCGAAGCGCCCCGTCTCCTGCCACAGCTCGGCGGGCTGCACCACGGGCATGGAGCATTCCACGGCGCCCGCGCGGTTCATCTCCTCGCGCACGATGGCCTCGACCTTGCGGATGACGCGAAGCCCCATGGGCATGTAGCTGTAAATGCCGGCCCCCAGCTTCTTGATGAGACCGGCCCGCATCATGAGCTTGTGGCTGACGACCTCGGCATCGGCCGGAGCCTCTTTCAGGGTGGAAATGAAGAATTGGGAAGCTTTCATCGAACTTTCATCGAACGCGCACGGCAACTGTGGGTGCTTCGCTTGCCGCGTACAGGGCAGCGTGCATAATGACCACAGTTTTAAAGAATCGGGGTTAGATTATGCTCGACCGGGACGGCTTCCGCCCAAACGTCGGCATCATCCTGCTCAACCAAAGAAACCAGGTATTCTGGGGCAAGCGCATACGCACCCACAGCTGGCAGTTCCCTCAAGGCGGCATAGACCGCGGAGAAAACCCGGAGCAGGCCATGTTCCGCGAACTGCACGAGGAGGTGGGTCTGCAGCCCAGCCAGGTACGTGTGGTTGCCCGCACCCGGGACTGGTTGCGCTACGAGGTGCCTGACCGGTACATCCGCCGCGACGCGCGCGGCCACTATCGTGGACAGAAACAGATCTGGTACCTGCTGCAGCTGCTGGGCCACGACTGGGACCTGAACCTGCGCGCCACCGACCACCCCGAGTTCGACGCCTGGCGCTGGAACGACTACTGGGTGCCGCTGGACGTGGTGGTGGAGTTCAAGCGCGGCGTCTACGAGATGGCGCTCACCGAGCTGGCGCGCTTCCTGCCGCGCTACGACCAGCGCAACCGCTACCTGCGCAGCGGCATGCGCACGCGCGACCCCGAGGGCGGGCAGGCGCCCATGCACCGCGCCGGCTCCCTGCTGGTCAAGCCCGGAATGGAGCTGCCACCCGGGGCCAGCTTCGACCCCGACCCGCAAAGCAGCATGCCGGCGCCGCTGGCGGACGCCCCGCACGGCACGCCGCGCAAGTAGCGGGCGGCAGGGCCAGGCGCGGGTCAGTTGCCGGACACCACCATGTTGTCCCGGTGCACCATCTCCGGCTCGGCCGCATAGCCCAGCAGGCGCTCGAATTCGGACGAAGGCCTGCGGCACAGCAGGCGTGCCTCGGCGCTCGCGTAATTGGCCAGGCCACGGGCGATCTCCGTGCCGCCCGCATCGCGCACGGCGATCACGTCGCCACGCACGAAATCCCCCTCGACCGCGACCATGCCGATGGGCAGCAGGCTCTTGCCTTCGTCGCGCAGCTTGGCGGCCGCGCCCGCATCCACGGTCACCGATCCGCGCAGCTGCAGGTGGTCCACCATCCACTGCTTGCGCGCCTGCTTCTTCTGCGTCTGCGCCACGAGCAGCGTGCCGATGGGCTCGCCCTGCGCCAGGCGCAGCAGCACGTCGGGCTCGCGCCCCCAGGCGATCACGGTGGAGGCGCCCGAGCCCGCCGCGCGCTTGGCCGCCACGATCTTCGTGATCATGCCTCCCTTGCCGATGCTCGAACCCGCGCCGCCGGCCATCACCTCCAGCGCCGGGTCTCCCGCCTGCGCCTCGTGCACGAACCGGGCCCCGGGGTCGCGGCGCGGGTCGGCCGTGTACAGCCCCTTCTGGTCGGTCAGGATGACGAGGGCGTCCGCCTCCACCAGGTTGGCCACCAGGGCGCCCAGGGTGTCGTTGTCGCCGAACTTGATCTCGTCCGTGACCACGGTGTCGTTTTCGTTGATCACCGGCACCACGCCCAGGCGTAGCAGGGTCAGCAGGGTGGAGCGGGCGTTGAGGTAGCGCTCGCGGTCGGCCAGGTCGGCGTGCGTGAGCAGCACCTGCGCGCTGCGCATGGCCTGCTCGCGCAGCTTGGTCTCGTACATCTGCGCCAGGCCCATCTGCCCCACGGCGGCGGCGGCCTGCAGCTCGTGGATCTCGCTGGGGCGGGCGGACCAGCCCAGCCGCTTCATGCCCTCGGCGATGGCGCCGCTGGAGACCATGATGACCTCGCGCGGCTCGCTGCCCTCGCCGCGCACCAGGGCCGCGAGCTGCCGGCTCCACTCCCCGATGGCGACCTCGTCCAGGCCCCGCCCCTCATTGGTGACGAGGCTGGACCCCACTTTGACCACGATGCGACGCGCGTCGCGCAAGACACTGGAAACCATATTTGAATGAAATTAGCCTCTAGCGCTTATGCATCAAGCGCCAGCAGCTCTTTTAACAATAGCATCAAGCTGGCGGATTGCCCTCCGCGAAGCGCGGATCCACTTCCGCTGGCGCCTGCGCCGCCTGCTGCTGGGCATGCACATGCTGGTAGATGGCCTTGACGAGCGGCTCGCAGCCCTCGCGCGTCAGCGCGGAGATCTCGAACACCGGCCCCTTCCACTTGAAGCGCTTCACGAAGTCCTTGACGCGCGCGGCCCGCTCCTCTGCGGGCACCATGTCCAGCTTGTTGAGCACCAGCCAGCGCGGCTTTTCGTACAGCTGGGCATCGTATTTCTTGAGCTCGGCCACGATGGCCTTGGCCTGCGCCACGGGATCGACGGATTCGTCGAACGGCGCCATGTCCACCACGTGCAGCAGCAGCCGCGTGCGCTGCAGGTGGCGCAGGAACTGGTGGCCCAGGCCCGCGCCCTCGGATGCACCCTCGATCAGGCCGGGGATGTCGGCCACCACGAAGCTCTGCTCCGGCCCCACGCGCACCACGCCCAGGTTGGGGTGCAGCGTGGTGAACGGATAGTCGGCAATTTTCGGGCGCGCGTTGGAGACTGCGGCGATGAAGGTGGACTTGCCGGCATTGGGCATGCCCAGCAGCCCCACGTCCGCCAGTACCTTGAGCTCCAGCTTCAGGCTCTTGCGCTCTCCGGGCCAGCCCGGCGTCTTCTGGCGCGGCGCACGGTTGATGGCGCTCTTGAAGCGCAGGTTGCCGAAGCCGCCATCCCCGCCCTTGGCGATCGTGATCACCTCGCCCGGCGTGAGCAGTTCGTACAGCAGCTCGCCGGTATCCGCGTCGCTGATGATGGTACCCACGGGCATCTTGAGCGTGATGTCGGCGCCAGCCGCGCCGAACATGTCGGAGCCCATGCCATGTTCGCCGCGCTTGGCCTCATGGCGGCGCGAATAGCGGAAGTCGACCAGGGTGTTGAGATTGGGGTCGGCCACGGCGAACACATGGCCGCCACGCCCGCCATCGCCGCCGTTGGGGCCTCCGAACTCCTTGTACTTCTCGTGCCTGAACGAGACACAGCCGTTGCCGCCGTCACCTGCGGCAACGTCGATAAAGGCTTCGTCGACAAACTTCATGGGTATCCAGTTTACAAAACCGCACTGCGGCGGATGCGGGCGCCGGGCGCAGGCCGCGCCCGTGCTGAAACAACAAAGCCCCGACGAGTCGGGGCTTTGCAGTCGCGTCAGTGATGGAGGGCCCTCAGGCCGGCGTCACGCTGACCGTATGCTTGGACAATGCGCCCTTCGTGCCGAAGGACACATGGCCATCCACCAGGGCGAACAGCGTGTGGTCCTTGCCCACGCCGACGTTCACGCCGGGGTGGATGCGCGTGCCGCGCTGGCGCACGATGATGGAGCCGGCGCTGATCAGCTCACCACCGTAAGCCTTCACGCCCAGCATCTTGGGCTTGGAATCGCGCCCGTTTCGCGTAGAGCCGCCGCCTTTTTTCTGTGCCATGATCAGCTCCCTGATTTAAGCGGCGATCGCCTGGATCTGCAGCTCGGTGAACTGCTGGCGATGGCCTTGACGTTTCTGATAATGCTTGCGACGACGCATCTTGAAGATGTGCACCTTGTCGTGCTTGCCGTGGGCCACGACCGTGGCCTTCACCGTTGCGCCGGACACCAGGGGCGTGCCGACCTTGAGTTCAGCGCCGTTGCCGACTGCCAGAACCTGGTCGATCACGATCTCCTGGCCTACTTCCGCAGCAATCTGTTCTACCTTGATTTTTTCGCCGGCGGCAACGCGATACTGCTTGCCACCGGTTTTTATGACCGCGTACATGTAAACCTCGAATCTGAAATTGGAGTTCTGCGGACGGATTTCCACAGAACCTGAGATTCTATCACAAGCACCCCAAATCCACCCAGGCAACCCAAGGCAGCGCCGGGCAGCCCTCCTGCGGCGCCGTATACACCCTGGGGCGCTTCCTATAATCGCCGTTTCACTTCACCACCATCGATCACCTTGGCCGCCAACTCCCCCAGCACCGCAGCCACCCTCGCCCTGATTGCCGACGACATGCGGGAGGTGGACAAGGTCATTGCAGCGCGGCTGCAATCGTCCGTCCCGCTTGTGGGCAGCGTGGCCCAGTACATCATCTCGGCGGGTGGCAAGCGCCTGCGCCCGGCGCTATTGCTGCTGACCTGCGGCGCGCTCGAATACAAGGGGGAGCAGCGATTCAACCTCGCTGCGGTAGTGGAATTCATCCATACGGCCACCCTGCTGCACGACGACGTGGTGGATGAATCCACCCTGCGCCGCGGCCGGCCCACCGCCAACGAAACCTTCGGCAACCCAGCGAGCGTGCTGGTGGGCGACTTCCTGCACACGCGCTCCTTCCAGATGATGGTGGAGGCAGGCAGCATGCGTATCCTGCAAGTGCTGGCCGACGCGACCAACGTGATCGCCGAGGGGGAAGTCCAGCAGCTCATGAACACCCATGACGCGTCCCTGGACGAGGCCGGATACCTCCACGTCATCCGCTCCAAGACCGCCAAGCTGTTCGAGGCCAGCGCCCGGCTCGCCGCCATCCTGGCCGGCAGCACGCCCGGCATCGAGCAGGCCTGCGCCGACTACGGCCAGGCGCTGGGCACGGCCTTCCAGGTCATCGACGACGTGCTGGACTACGATGGCGACGCGCAGGAGATGGGCAAGAACCTCGGCGACGACCTGCGCGAAGGCAAGGTCACGCTCCCCCTCATCATCGCCATGCAGCGCGGCAGCCAGGCGCAGCGCGAGCTGCTGCGCAACGTCATCGAAACGGGCAGCGCCGATGAACTCCAGCCCGTCATCACCATCATTCGCGAAACGGGCGCCCTGACCGCTACCCGTGACGCCGCCGCCACCCAGGCCCGGCTGGCGATGGATGCAGCCGCCCAGCTTCCTGCCAATCCGTACACCAAAGGTTTGCTACAATTAGCGGCTCAGCTACTTGAACGCCGGACTTGAGAGTTCCAGGCGGTTCGGGAATGCCATCGGGGTGTAGCTTAGCCTGGTAGAGCGCTACGTTCGGGACGTAGAGGCCGGAGGTTCGAATCCTCTCACCCCGACCAGGATTTCTTCAGCAAAATCAAGCACTTAGCCTAGTCTGCGCAACGCAGACCACCGCGCAAAACAGCGCAAACGGGCGAAATGCTCCAAATCTGCTCCAGAACGGTTACGTGAGTGGCTTCGCGCCGCTGCGCCAACCTGCGTCTCGATGCGCACCGCGAGGCTGGAAGCTTGCTTGCAAGCGGCCAGCACTCGGCCCTGAGCAATCAGCTGCCCGCGAACCTTAAAAGGGTCACGCAAGCGACCTAAAAAGGTCTAAAGGCAGCCCAAAAGGGCGGACTCCTACACGGGTCTCCATCAACCTTTTGGAGATTCGAAATGGCATCCATCATCAACCGTTCGCGCTACACCGTCACCGTTCCCAGCTGGAGCAGCCCGGCGGGGACGAAGCGCCCGGCAGGTTTCTCCGGCAGCCAGGCAAAAACCGTCAGTTCACGGGTCATGGCAGCCATCAGAAGTTGAGCTTCTCAAGCTCGCCCTTGCCCAGCGGCCGCACCCGCCGGGTGAGTTCGCGGGCGCTCAGTGCTTGCAGTGCCGGGTCGGTTTCCTGCAGGAGCGCCAGCAAGCTCACCCCCGGAGCAATCGCCTCGAGGTAACGCAGGATTTGCGCCTGCGTGCGGCTGAGGTCGCCTTTCTCGATAAGCACTGCCGTGGACCGCGCAAGGCCTGCACGGGCCGCCGCATCGACTTGGCGGAGATGGCGGGCCATGCGCAGCCGCGCCAGTTTTTCGCCCAGCTCGCGGGCTTCCTGCAGACGTGCGGGGGTCAACAAAGGGGATTCATCGCGCTTCATGTCCGCAATCCAAGTCTCAAAGCTTTTTAAGTCCGGTTTTACGGACATCATAGCCACTCTGACCAAACCGTCAAGTCCGCAATCACAGACGCAAACGAGCTAAAGACTGCGTTTGAGGACATGGTCGCCCACCACTGACAGCGGCGCCACAAGAACGTCGTTCACGCCAAGCCGAGACGGCGCTTGATGTCATCGCACTTGCCTTGTGAACTGGCCTCAGAGCGCACGCTGCTGGGCAGCGGCTCTGGACGGCGGGTCCCTGCCTTGCCTGACCGCACCCTGCCGGCCGGCACACCCGACGCGGCGGGGCTCGACTCGCTGCTGGATGAGGGCGCTGCGGTCGCAGCCGCAAGGTCTGCATAGAAGCGCTCTGGGTGCCAGTAGCGCCGTCCACCGATATGGACCGGCGCGGGCACAAGCCCCTGTTTTATCCACATCTCAAGGCATCGGACACTGACGCCATAGACATCACACACGTCTTGCTTGGTGAGCAGCCTGAAGCGGCCGGGGTACTCCGGTGCGGCCGGTTCCGGTAAGCCAGGGGCGAGGCTTGAGGTGGCAGCCGCCGCAGGGGTGTTGAGGGCGGCCATGGCAGCAGGGGATGGGAACTGCGGGATGGTCATGGTGTTCTCCGAGGTTGATGGAGAACCGTGTAGTCAGACGCCACCGCAACGCTAAAGTGGTAGTTTTAGTTGCCTCTCTTTTGAGAAGTAGCCCAAAGCCGACCCAAGCCTGTTTCCCAATCCACAGCAGGACAGCCAAGTTGAGCACCGTCACCGTACACGCTGAGTACACATTCGTGAGGCATAAACCGGTCGCTACACGATGTGCATGCACTACGGTTTCTGGAGCAGCTCTGCTCCAAATCTGCTCCAGAAGACCTGAGCGCATCTTCGCGAAACGGTGCGAATTCGAACGCAAACATGCGCTAAGATGTTGATTCTTCGTGAAGAAGAGGCCCGAAAAGGCGTCCAGGTGAAATTCGGGACGTAGAGGCCGGAGGTTCGAATCCTCTCACCCCGACCAGGACACGAGAGAAGAGCCAAATCAAGCATCCAGCTGGTTTGGCTCTTTTCATTGCAATGTCCCAGGCTTGGCATTCAGAGCGCAGGCCCCGCAGGCCGTTGCGCATGGCCCACAGGCGGTCAGGCCGGGCCGCAGCGGCCACTCCCGTCCTCCGCGCAACGCCCATGACAGGCAAATCTGTACACGCCCCGGGCAATCGGCGATGATCCGGGCGTTTCCTTTCTTCCCACAAGAATCGGTTGGTTACATGGCTTCCGTAGATACCGCACAGAAAGTGGCGCAACCCGTCGCGCTACCCGGTTTGGCGCGCGCACTGATGTCTGTGGGCAAGCTGGACCAGAAAACTGCCGAGGAAATCTACAAGAAGTCACAAGCAACGCGTACCAGCTTCATCGCAGAACTGACCGAATCCAACGCGATCACCTCCAGCGACCTTGCCCATACCGTGTCCTCCATCTTCGGGGCGCCGCTGGTGGACGTAGAAGCCATCGATCGCCAGCGTCTGCCGAAGGATTTGCTGGACTTCAAGCTGTGCCAAGCCTACCGGGTGGTTGCCCTGGGCAAGCGCAGCAATCGCTTGATCGTGGCAACGGCCGACCCGACCAATCAGGAGGCCGCTGAAAAAATCAAGTTCACCACGCAGATGGGCGTGGACTGGATCGTGGCCGAATACCACAAGCTGATCCAGTTGGTGGATGCGACCACGAAGAGCGGCAGCGAGACCCTTGACAGCATCGTCAACAGCGGCGACTTCGAATTCGGCGACATCTCCGTCGAAGAAGCCTCGGAGGAGGGTTCGGAGGCCGCCCCGAATGAAGTCGAGGACGCGCCCGTCGTCAGGTTTTTGCACAAGATGCTGCTGGATGCGTTCAACATGCGCGCATCCGACCTGCATTTCGAGCCATACGAGCACAACTACCGCGTGCGCTTCCGCATCGACGGCGAACTCAGGGAAATCGCGTCTCCGCCGATTGCCATCAAGGAGAAGCTGGCATCGCGCATCAAGGTGATCTCCCGCCTGGACATATCGGAAAAGCGCGTGCCGCAGGACGGCCGCATGAAGCTCAAGGTGGGGCCGGACCGCGTGATCGATTTCCGCGTGAGCACCCTGCCCACGCTCTTCGGCGAGAAGATCGTGATCCGTATCCTCGATCCGAGCAGCGCCAAAATGGGCATCGACGCGCTCGGCTACGAACCCGAGGAGAAGGAGCGCCTGCTCCAGGCCATCAGCCGGCCCTACGGCATGATCCTGGTGACGGGCCCCACGGGGTCGGGCAAGACGGTCTCGCTCTACACCTGCCTGAACCTGCTGAACAAGCCCGGAGTCAACATCGCCACGGCGGAGGACCCCTCGGAAATCAATCTGCCGGGCGTGAACCAGGTGAACGTGAACGAAAAGGCGGGGCTGACCTTCGCCACGGCCCTGAAGGCATTCCTGCGCCAGGATCCGGACATCATCATGGTGGGCGAAATCCGCGACCTGGAGACCGCCGACATCTCCATCAAGGCCGCCCAGACGGGCCACCTGGTGCTGTCCACGCTGCACACCAACGACGCGCCGACCACGCTCACGCGCATGCGCAACATGGGCATCGCGCCCTTCAACATCGCCTCCAGCGTGATCCTGATCACCGCGCAGCGGCTGGCGCGGCGCCTGTGCCCCCAATGCAAGGCGCCAGCCGACATACCGCATGAGACCCTGCTGGAGGCGGGCTACAAGGAAGAAGAGATCGATGGCTCCTGGGTCACCTACCGGCCCGTCGGCTGCTCTGCCTGCAACAACGGGTACAAGGGCCGCGTGGGCATCTACCAGGTGATGCCGGTGTCCGAGGAGATCCAGCGCATCATCCTGCGCGACGGCAGCGCCCTGGACATCGCCGAGCAGGCCCGCCGGGAGGGCGTGCGCAGCCTGCGCGCATCGGGGCTGCACAAGGCCAGGATGGGATTGACCTCCCTGGAAGAGGTCCTGGCCGTCACCAACGAATAAACATCTCAGCGAGAAGGCACCATGGCGACCATCGCATCAAGGGACATCAAGGACTTCGTCTTCGAGTGGGAGGGCAAGGACCGCAGCGGCAAGGTCGTGCGTGGCGAGGTCCGGGCCGCCGGCGAGAACCAGGTTAAGGCGACCCTGCGCCGCCAGGGCGTCCTGCCCACCAAGATCAAGAAGCGCCGGATGAGCGGGGGCAAGAAGATCAAGCCCAAGGACATCGCCCTGTTCACGCGCCAGATGGCCACGATGATGAAGGCCGGCGTGCCGCTGCTGCAGTCGTTCGACATCGTGGGGCGCGGCAATACCAACGCCAGCGTGACCAAGCTGCTCAACGACATACGCGCCGACGTGGAGACCGGCACCTCGCTCAACGCCGCGTTCCGCAAATACCCCATGTACTTCGACAGCCTGTACTGCAACCTGGTGGAGGCAGGCGAGGCGGCCGGTATCCTGGAGGCGCTGCTGGACCGCCTGGCCACCTACATGGAGAAGACCGAGGCCATCAAGTCCAAGATCCGCTCCGCCCTGATGTACCCGATTTCGGTGCTCGTCGTCGCATTCGTCGTGGTCACGGTGATCATGATCTTCGTGATCCCCGCGTTCAAGGAAGTGTTCACCTCCTTCGGCGCCGACCTGCCCGCGCCCACGCTGCTGGTGATGGCGATCAGCGAATTCTTCGTCGCCTACTGGTGGCTGATCTTCGGCGTCATCGGGGGGGGCTTTTATTTCTTCATGCAGGCCTGGAGGCGCAGCGAGAAGATGCAGCGCACCATGGACCGCTTCCTGCTGAAGATGCCCATCTTCGGCGCCCTGATCGAAAAGTCCTGCGTGGCGCGCTGGACGCGCACCCTGTCGACCATGTTCGCCGCCGGCGTGCCGCTGGTGGAGGCGCTCGACTCCGTGGGCGGCGCCTCGGGCAATTCGGTCTATGCCGTGGCCACCGACAGGATCCAGCAGGAGGTCTCCACCGGCACCAGCCTGACGGCGGCGATGGGCAATGCCAACGTGTTTCCGTCCATGGTGCTGCAGATGTGCGCCATCGGCGAGGAATCGGGCTCCATCGACCACATGCTGGGCAAGGCGGCCGACTTCTACGAGGCCGAGGTCGACGAGATGGTGGCCGGCCTGTCCAGCCTCATGGAGCCCATCATCATCGTGTTCCTGGGCACCCTCATCGGCGGCATCGTGGTGTCCATGTACCTGCCCATCTTCAAGCTGGGGCAAGTGGTCTGATGACGGGTTCCGCGTTTGCGGATGCCGTGCTCGTCGGCGTCCTGGGCCTGCTGATCGGCAGCTTTCTGAACGTGGTGATCCACCGCCTGCCCCGCATGATGGAACGGCAGTGGGCCGCGGAATGCGCGCAGTACGCCCAGGATGCCGGCCTGCCGGCACAGGGCGGCGCCGCGCCGGCGGAGCCCTTCAACCTGTTGACGCCGCGCTCGCGCTGCCCCTCCTGCGGGCACGAGGTGCGCTGGTACGAGAACATTCCCGTGCTCAGCTACCTGGCCCTGCGCGGCCGCTGCTCGGGCTGCGGCACGCGCATCGGCGTGCGCTACCCGCTGGTCGAACTGGCCACCGCCGCCCTGTTCTATGCCTGCGCCCTGCGCTGGGGCTGGTCCTTCACGACGCTGGCCTGGTGCGGCTTTTGCGCGGCCCTGGTGGCTGCAGCCCTGATCGACTGGGACACGACCCTGCTGCCCGACGACATCACCCTGCCTCTGCTGTGGGCCGGGCTGCTGGCCTCCGTGCTGCGCTGGACAGACGTGCAGCCGGTGGACGCGGTGATCGGCGCGGCCGCGGGCTATGTATCGCTGTGGCTCGTCTACTGGGGCTTCAAGCTCGCCACGGGCAAGGAGGGCATGGGCTATGGCGACTTCAAGCTGTTCGCGGCCCTGGGCGCATGGTTCGGCTGGCAGGCCCTGGTGCCCATCGTCCTCATGGCGTCGGTCATCGGTGCCCTCGTCGGCATCGCGATGAAGTTCGCCAGCAGCCTGCGCGAGGGCAAGTACGTGCCCTTCGGTCCGTTCCTGGCGGGAGGCGGCCTGGCCGCCATGCTGTGGGGGCCGGCGCGCATCATGCAGGCCATCTTCTCCACCCTGGGGCTGTAGATGGCAGGCGCACCCGGCACAGCTGCCCGCCCCCGGCCCGTACGGCTGGGCGTGACCGGCGGCATCGGCAGCGGCAAGAGCACCTTTGCCGCCATGCTGCAGGTCTGCGGCGCGGCGCTGATCGACGCGGACGGCATCGCCCGGTCGGTGACGCAGCCGGGGGGCGCGGCCATAGCCGCCATCCGCGCCCGCTTCGGCCCCGACTACATCGATGACCAGGGCGCGCTGGACCGCGCCCGCATGCGCGCGCTGGTCTTCGCGGACGCGAGCGCCAAGGAGCGGCTGGAAGCCATCGTCCATCCCCTGGTGGGCAGCGCGATCGCGCAGGCCGCGGCGGCGGCAGGCCAAGCAGGCCACCGCCTCATCGTCTTCGACATACCGCTGCTGACCGAGTCGGAGCGCTGGCCGCGCGAGCTCGATGCCGTGCTCGTGGTCGATTGCCGCGAGGGCACGCAGGTCGCCCGCGTGCAGGCGCGCAGCGGCCTGGCAGAGGATGCCGTCCGCGCCATCATGGCCACGCAAAGCAGCCGGGCCACGCGGCGCGCGGCGGCCGATTTCGTGGTCTACAACGACGGCCTGGCGCTGTCGGATCTGCAAACAATGGCACGCCGGGTCGCGGCCTCGTTCGGGCTATGATGCAGGCGCACTGGCGCGATGCGCAGCAGCCGCCCTGATACCTGACAGTGCGCACCCAGGAACCCCGTAGCGTGATCCTTTACGAATACCCCTTCAACGAGCGCCTGAGAACCTATCTGCGGCTTGAGCAGCTGTTTCAACGCCTGGGCGAGCTCATCGCGCGCACGCATCCGCTGGACCACCACTATGCGCTGGTGACGATGTTCGAGGTGATGGACGTGGCGGCGCGCGCGGACCTCAAGGCCGACGTGCTCAAGGACCTGGAGAAGCACAAGCACCAGCTCGACGCCTACCGCGGCAACCCGTCGATCTCCGAGACGGTGCTCGACGGCGTGATCGCCCAGCTCGACCAGTGCTTTGCCGCGCTCAACGCGCAAAATGGCAAGGCCGGGCATGCGCTGACCGAGAACGACTGGCTCATGAGCATACGCAGCCGCGTGGGCATTCCCGGCGGCACCTGCGGCTTCGACCTGCCCGCCTATTACGCTTGGCAGCACCACCCGCCGCAGGCGCGCCAGCACGACCTGCAGGACTGGGCCGCCACCCTGAGCCCGCTGGCGGAGTCCATCTATCTGCTGCTGCGCCTGCTGCGCGACTCGGGGTTGCCGCAGAAGGTCGCCGCCGAACGCGGCCAGTTCCAGCAGAACCTGCCCCAGGGCCGCACCTTCCAGTTGCTGCGCCTGCGCATCGACCCGGCGCTGAAACTCATCCCGGAAATCAGCGGCAACCGCCTCATCGTCTCGGTGCGGCTCATGCGCCAGGAGGAAGGAGGCAAGCTGGTGCCGAGCAACGAGGACGCGGCCTTCGAGCTGACGCTGTGCTCTTGACATGAACAGCCCGGCCCCTCAGCGCACCGTGCCCTGCCCCACCTGCGGCGGGCCCGGCCTCTACGGCCCGGCCAACCCGTTCCGGCCGTTCTGCAGCCAGCGCTGCAGGCAGATCGACCTGGGCGCCTGGGCGAACGAGGACTTCCGAGTGCCCGCCGAATCGCCGCCCGAGGATGCGGAGTACGGCGATCCCAAGCGCCTTCCGTGAATACGAACGAAATCAGCCTTCAGCGCTTATCTGTCAAGCGCTGGCAGCTATCTTTTCCATAGTCAACCGAGCGCGGACGGGTCGAACGTTTCGCCGCGCTCCTCGGCCAGCCACTGCAGCACGGGGTAGGCGCCGGGTAGCACGGGCCTGACTTGCACGGGCCACTGCTGCCAGCGCATCGTCTGGCCCTCGCGCATCTCGAACTCGCCGCTCCACTCGTGCACCTTGCACCAGTGCAGGCGCACCAGGGCGTGGGGGTAGTCGTGCTCGGTCACCTTCCAGATCTCGGCGGGGCCGATGGTCACGCCCAGTTCCTCGATGAGCTCGCGGCGCAGCGCCTGCTCCACGGTCTCGCCAGCCTCGATCTTGCCGCCCGGGAACTCCCAGTAGCCCGCGTAGGGCTTGCCCTCGGGCCGCGTGGACAGCAGCAGGGCGCCGTCCTGCCTCAGCAGGATACCGACGGCGACCTCGGTGTGCTTGCGGGTCATGCGCCCTGCCGCCCGGCGAAGTCGCGCGCGAACTGGTAGGCCACGCGGCCGCTGCGCGAGCCGCGCTCCAGCGCCCAGACCAGCGCCTGGGGACGCGCGGCCTCGATGTCCTGCGGCCCCACGCCGAACGAGGACAGCCACTGCGCGACGATGGCCAGGTATTCGTCCTGGCTGAACGGGTAGAAGCTCACCCACAGGCCGAAGCGCTCGGACAGGGAGATCTTCTCCTCGACCACCTCTCCGGGGTGGATCTCGCCGTCGGCCGCGGTGGTGTAGCTCAGGTTGTCCTTCATCTGCTCGGGCAGCAGGTGTCGGCGGTTGCTCGTGGCATAGACCAGCACGTTGGGCGTGCTTGCCGCCACCGAGCCGTCGAGGATGGACTTGAGCGCCTTGTAGCCGCCCTCGCCCTCCTCGAAGCTCAGGTCGTCGCAGTAGATGATGAATTTCTCGGGCCGGCCCGAGACCACTTCCACGATGTCGGGCAGGTCGGTCAGGTCGGCCTTGTCCACCTCGATCAGGCGCAGGCCCTGCGGCGCGTAGCTGTTCAGGCAGGCCTTGATGAGCGAGGACTTGCCCGTGCCGCGCGCGCCCGTCAGCAGCACGTTGTTGGCGGGCCTGCCATCCACGAACTGCTGCGTGTTGCGCTGGATCTTCTCCTTCTGCGCGTCGATCTCCTTGAGGTCGGACAGGCGCATGCCGGCCACGTGGCGCACGGGTTCGAGCACGCCATGGCCGCCGCTGCGGCGGCGGTAGCGCCAGGCGATGGCGGCGGACCAGTCGGGTGCCGACAGCGGCCGCGGCAGCACGGCCTCGATGCGGGAGATGAGCTGCTCGGCACGCGCGATCAGTTGGTCGAATCTATCAGTCATTTCGGGTTCTAGCGCTTATCCAGCAAGCGGTGGAAGCTATCAAAACAAAAGCAATCAGGAGCGATAGTCGGCGTTGATGGTCACGTAGTCGTGGCTCAGGTCGCAGGTCCACACGGTGTCCTGCGCGTCGCCGCGGCCCAGCACCACGCGCACGGTGATCTCCTGCTGCTTCATCACGCGCTGGCCGTCCTCCTCGCGGTACTGCGGGTTGCGCCCGCCCTGCACGGCCACGTGCACGTCGTCCAGGTACAGGTCGATCAGCGTCTGGTCCAGGTCTGCGATGCCCGCGTAGCCCACGGCGGCGAGGATGCGCCCCAGGTTCGGGTCGCTGGCGAAGAAGGCCGTCTTGACCAGCGGCGAATGGGCGATGGCGTAGGCCACCTGGCGGCATTCCCCGGCCGTCCTGCCGCCCTCCACGCGCACTGTGATGAACTTGGTCGCGCCCTCGCCGTCGCGCACGATGGCCTGGGCCAGTTGCTGCGCCACCTGCAGCAGCGCGGCCTTGAGCGCGCGGCCCTCGGGGCTATCGAGCGAGGTGATGGGCGCATGCCCTGCCTTGTGCGTGGCCATCAGCACGAACGAGTCGTTGGTGCTGGTGTCGCCGTCGATGGTGATGCGGTTGAAGGACTGTTCGGCCAGATCGCGCACCAGGTCGCGCACGAGCCCGGGCGCGATGCAGGCGTCCGTGGCCAGGAAGCCCAGCATGGTCGCCATGTTCGGGCGGATCATGCCCGCGCCCTTGGAAATGCCGGTGACGGACACCGTGGCGCCGCCGATCTGCACCTGCGTGCCGAACGCCTTGGGCACGGTGTCGGTGGTCATGATGCCCTCGGCGGCGCGCGCCCAGTGGGCGGGCTGCGCGTCGGCCAGCGCCGCGGGCAGGGCAGCAGTGATGCGCTCGACAGGCAGCGGCTCCATGATCACGCCGGTGGAAAACGGCAGCACCTGGCTGGCGGCCAGCCCCAGGTGGCCCGCCAGCGCCTCGCAGGTGGCGCGCGCGCGCGCCAGGCCGTCGGCGCCCGTGCCGGCGTTGGCGTTGCCCGTGTTGACCACCATGGCGCGGATGGCCTGTTCGCCGTCCAGGTGCTCGCGGCACACCTGCACCGGCGCGGCGCAGAAGCGGTTCTGCGTGAACACGCCGGCCACCGTCGTCCCCTCGTCGAGCAGGAACACGGTCAGGTCCTTGCGGCTGGCCTTGCGCACGCCGGCCTCGGCAACGCCGATGCGCACCCCGGCGACGGGATGCAGGTCCTGAGCGATGGGAGCTGAGAGATTCACGGGCATAGGTCGTCTTTCTTGAGAATGCAAAACACGGGTACAAGTCCATGCAACTGGCGCGACCCATGCCAGCGGACACCGCGCAAGGGCCGCCCCGCCGCGCCGGTGTCGTCCCCCTTCCCGGCGAAGCCGAGAGAAGGGGGAAGCGGCGCAGCCGCTCAGGGGGCTGTTCCTGATTCTCTCAGGCGAGCTTGCCGTGGCACTGCTTGTATTTTTTACCACTGCCGCAAGGGCAGGGGTCGTTGCGGCCCACGCGCACCCCGGGCACGGCCGCCTGCTGGGCCCTGGCGGTCTGGGCATCGACCAGGGTCTCGACCTCGCCGGTCTCGGTGGGCGAGGTGTAGGTCACGTTGCTGATGCCCTCGCCGCGCTCCTCCATGGCCTGCGTGGCCTCGTCGAGCTGGGCGTTGGACTGCACCTGCACGGTCATCATCAGGCGCGTGACCTCGTTCTTGACCTGGTCGATGAGCTGGCGGAACAGCTCGAAGGCCTCGCGCTTGTATTCCTGCTTGGGCTGCTTCTGCGCATAGCCGCGCAGGTGGATGCCCTGGCGCAGGTAGTCGAGCGCGGAGAGGTGGTCGCGCCAGTTGGTGTCGAAGCTCTGCAGCAGCACCATGCGCTCGAACTGGGTGAAGTTCTCGGTGCCCACCTGGGCCACCTTGGCCTCGAAGGCCTCGCGCGCGGCGCCCTGCACCTTCTCCAGGATCTCCTCGTCGGTGATGGCGTCCGAGCCCTGCACTTCCTGCTGCAGGGCCAGCTGGATCTGCCAGTCGCTGGCAAGGGCCTTCTCCAGGCTGGCCAGGTCCCACTGCTCCTCGACGGACTCGGCAGGCACGTACTGGCGCACCACGTCGGCCAGGCAGTCGTCGCGCATGGCGGCGATCAGGGCGGCGAGGTCGGGCGCGTCCAGGATCTCGTTGCGCTGCTGATAGATGACCTTGCGCTGGTCGTTGGCCACGTCGTCGTATTCGAGCAGCTGCTTGCGGATGTCGAAGTTGCGCGCCTCGACCTTGCGCTGGGCGCTCTCGATGCTGCGCGTGACGATGCCGGCCTCGATGGCCTCGCCGTCGGGCATCTTCAGGCGGTCCATGATGGCCTTGACGCGGTCACCCGCGAAGATGCGCATCAGCTGGTCGTCCAGGCTCAGGTAGAAGCGCGAGGAGCCCGGGTCACCCTGGCGGCCCGAGCGGCCGCGCAGCTGGTTGTCGATGCGGCGGGATTCATGGCGCTCGGTGGCGATGATGCGCAGGCCGCCCAGCGCCGTGACCTTCTCGTGGTCCTGCTTCCACTGGGCGCGCAGCTCCTCGATACGCACGGCGCGCTCGGCCTCGGAGAGCGACTCGTCGGCCTCCAGCGCGGCCACGGCCTTCTCCACGTTGCCGCCGAGCACGATGTCGGTGCCGCGGCCGGCCATGTTGGTGGCGATGGTGATCATGCCGGGGCGCCCCGCCTGGGCCACGATGTCGGCCTCACGCGCATGCTGCTTGGCGTTGAGCACCTGGTGCGGCAACCCGGCCTTGTTCAGCAGTTCGTCGATGATCTCGGAGTTCTCGATCGACGTGGTGCCCACCAGCACGGGCTGGCCGCGCTCGTGGCACTCGCGGATGTCGGCGATGGCCGCCTCGTACTTCTCGCGCGTGGTCTTGTACACGCGGTCGAGCTGGTCGTCGCGGCGGCTCGGGCGGTTGGGCGGGATCACCACGGTCTCCAGGCCGTAGATCTCCTGGAATTCATAAGCCTCGGTGTCGGCCGTGCCGGTCATGCCGGCGAGCTTGCCGTAGAGGCGGAAGTAGTTCTGGAACGTGATCGAGGCCAGCGTCTGGTTCTCGGCCTGGATCTGCACGCCCTCCTTGGCCTCCACGGCCTGGTGCAGGCCCTCGCTCCAGCGGCGGCCGGCCATCAGGCGGCCCGTGAACTCGTCCACGATCACGATCTCGCCGTTCTGCACCACGTAGTGCTGGTCGCGGTGGTACAGGTGGTTGGCGCGCAGCGCGGCGTACAGGTGGTGCACCAGCGTGATGTTGGCCGGGTCGTAGAGCGACGCGCCCTCGGGAATCAGCCCCTGGCTGGACAGGATGCGCTCGGCGTTCTCGTGGCCCTGCTCGGTCAGGAACACCTGGTGGGTCTTCTCGTCCACCGTGAAGTCGCCGGGCTTGATCACGCCCTCGCCCGTGCGCGGGTCGGCCTCGCCCTCCTGGCGCGTGAGCAGCGGCACCACCTTGTTCATCGACACGTACATGGCCGTGTGGTCCTCGGCCTGCCCGCTGATGATGAGCGGCGTGCGCGCCTCGTCGATCAGGATGGAGTCCACCTCGTCCACGATGGCGTAGTTGAGCCCGCGCTGCACGCGCTCGCGCGCGTCGTACACCATGTTGTCGCGCAGATAGTCGAAGCCGTACTCGTTGTTCGTGCCGTAGGTGATGTCGGACTGGTAGGCGGCCTGCTTTTCCTCGCGCGGCATCTGCGGCAGGTTGATGCCTACGGTGAGCCCCAGGAAGTTGTAGAGGCGCCCCATCCACTGCGCGTCGCGGCCGGCCAGGTAGTCGTTCACCGTGACCACGTGCACGCCCTGGCCCGACAGGGCGTTCAGGTACACGGGCAGCGTGGCCGTCAGCGTCTTGCCCTCGCCCGTGCGCATCTCGGCGATCTTGCCGTAGTGCAGCGCCATGCCGCCGATGAGCTGCACGTCGAAGTGGCGCATCTTCATCACGCGCTTGGAGCCCTCGCGCACCACGGCGAAGGCCTCGGGCAGGATGGCATCGAGCGATTCGCCCTTGGCGATGCGGTCCTTGAACTCCTGCGTCTTGCCGCGCAGCGCCTCGTCACTGAGCTTTTCGTACTCGGGCTCTATGGCATTGATGCGCGCAACCGTCTTGCGGTATTGCTTGAGCAGCCGGTCATTGCGGCTGCCGAACAGTTTGGTGAGGAAATTGGTGGCCATGCAAGCAGGACCGCGCTGCACGCAAGCGAGGCGGCAGAGCGACCGGAGTCCCTAAGATGAAGTGAATCCAGATGGGGCATTCGCCCAAAATTGCAAATGCTTGCAACCAGCGTGGCGAGCCCGAAAACGGGTAATTCTACCTTTGCGCCATGGCCTGCCACCATGGGCGCCACGCACCGGCCGGGCATCCGCAATAATCTCCAACCCTGCTTCCCGTCGCCGCTGGCGCTTGACCCGATTGCCATGAACCGCCGCCATTACGCCATCTCGCTGCACCAGGCCACGCAGGAATCGCCGACCCTGGCCCGGCTGACGGCATTGACGCGCGACTCCAGCGAACGCCTGAAGGCCATAGAGCCCCTGATTCCGCCCATGCTGCGCCCCGCCATCCAGGCAGGCCCGATCGAGGACGATTGCTGGTGCCTGCTGGTCAGCAGCAATGCCGCGGCGGCCAAGGTCCGGCAATTGCTGCCGGCATTTCAGGCGCATCTGCGCAGCCGGGGGTGGAAGGTAGCCTCCATACGCCTGAAGATTCAGAGATGAGCCACCGGAGGGCTGGTCGACTGGCCGAGGAAAAGCCAGGAAAGTGGTGCCGGTTGTCGGATTCGAACTGACGACCTACCGCTTACAAGGCGGGTGCTCTACCAACTGAGCTAAACCGGCGAAGGCAGCATTCTAGCCGCCCCGAATGGCGCAACTCCCCTCTTGCGCCTGTTCCGTCCCTACTTGATGCGCTTGAGCGACGGACGGCGGCCGCCCCCCGATGGCTGCGGCGGCGGATGCGGCGCATCCTTGTCCGCGCCCTCGCCTGCCGAGCCGTCGATGGACTGCAGTTGTACCGGGGCGCGCTCAGGGCCTCCAGGGGCGACGCTCACGACACCCGCGGGCCGGGGCGGTACAACGTCCGTCTTCTCGTCCCCCTCCTCTTCCAGGGGAAAGGCCATGCCCTGGCCGTTCTCGCGCGCGTAGATGGCGATGACCCTGTTCACCGGGATCAGGAGGTCGCAGGGCTTGCCGCCGAAGCGCGCCTTGAACTCGATGAAATCGTTGCCGAGCTGCAGCCCGCTGGTGGCCTCGTAGCTGACGTTGAGCACGATTTCGCCATTGTTGACGTACTCGCGCGGCACCTGTGCCGAGTCATTCACACGCACCACCAGATAGGGCGTGAAGCCGTTGTCCGTGCACCATTCGTACAGTGCACGAATCAGGTAAGGGCGCGTGGAGGGAAAGTCCTGAGCGTTCATCATGCGCGAAAGAGGATACCGCTTACTTGCGCATGACCTTTTCCGAGGGCGTCAGCGCCTCGATATAGGCCGGCCGGGAGAAGATACGCTCGGCGTACTTGAGCAGCGGTGCGGCGTTCTTGGAGAGTTCGATGCCATAGTAATCCAGGCGCCAGAGCAAGGGCGCGATGGCCACGTCGAGCATGGAGAAACCCTCTCCCAGCATGTACTTGTTCTTGAGGAACACCGGAGCGAGCTGGGTCAGGCGGTCGCGGATGTGGGCGCGGGCCTTCTCGAGCGCCTTCTCGTTGCCCTTGGTGGCGCGCGACTCCAGCGTGTTCACGTGGACGAACAGTTCCTTCTCGAAGTTGAGCAGGAACAGGCGCACGCGCGCGCGGTCCACCGGGTCGCCGGGCATCAGCTGCGGATGCGGGAAGCGTTCGTCGATGTATTCGTTGATGATGTTGGACTCATACAGGATCAGGTCGCGCTCCACGAGGATGGGGACCTGGCCATAGGGGTTCATCACGCTGATGTCTTCGGGCTTGTTGTACAGGTCCACATCGCGGATCTCGAAATCCATGCCCTTTTCGAACAGGACAAAACGGCAACGATGGGAGAAGGGGCAGGTCGTGCCCGAGTAAAGCACCATCATGGTGAGAAGCTCCTAAAAATCAAAAGAGTGGGTGCCATGGCACCCACTCTGTACAAGGCTGAGCGGAAGACGCGCTGCAAAGGCTCAAGTGCTTACTTGATGTCCTTCCAGTAGGCCGCATTCAGCCTCCAGGCGATGAAGGTGAAGCCGGCCAGGAACAGCAGCACCCACACGCCCACGCGAATACGCGTATTTTGCGCCGGCTCGCCCATCCACTGCAGGTAGTTCACGAGATCACCCACGGCCTGGTCGTATTGCAGATCGGTCATGGTGCCGGGCGAAACCTGCTCCCAGCCCTTGAACACATGCTCGGTCTGGCCATGGTTTTCGTGCTCCTCGAAGATCGCGCGGCGGTCGCCTTGCAGCTGCCACAGCACATGGGGCATGCCCACGCTCGGGAAGGCGAGGTTGTTCCAGCCCGTGGCCTTGGTGTCATCGCGGTAGAAGGTGCGCAGGAAGGTGTAGAGGTAGTCTGCACCGGTTCCGCCCGAGCCTGCACGCGAGCGCGCGATCACGGTGAGGTCGGGCGGGTTGGCGCCAAACCACGCAGAGGCCTGCTTGGGATCGATGGCCGCCTTCATGGTCTCACCGATCTTTTCGGTGGTGAACAGCAGGTTGTCCTTGATCTGCTGGTCGGTGAGGCCTATGTCCTTCAGGCGGTTGAAGCGCATGAAGGCCGCAGAGTGGCAGCTCAGGCAGTAATTGACGAACAGCTTGGCACCGTTTTGCAGCGATGCCGTGTCGGTGGTGTTCACGGGCGCCTTGTCCCAGGCCATCCCGCCTCCCGAGGCATGGGCACCCGCAACCAGACCCAGGGCTGCGACCAGCGTGAGAATGAATTTTTTCATTGTTGTCGTCTCCGGCTCAGTGGGGCTTGAAGGTCACGCGGTCAGGCACGGGCTTGGGTGTGCCAAGCCGCGTCCACCAGGGCATGAGCAAGAAGAATCCGAAATAGAACAGCGTTCCCACCTGCGACACGCGCTCGCCCACCGGCGAAGGCGCCTGCGTACCCAGGTAGGCCAGCACCACGAACCACACCACGAAAATGGCGTAGAGCCACTTGTGCCAGCCCGGACGGTAGCGGATCGAGCGCGCGGGGCTGCAGTCCAGCCAGGGCAGGAAGAACAGGATGATGACGGCGCCGCCCATCACCACCACGCCCCAGAACTTGGCGTCGATGGACAGCATGAGGGCGATGACCACGGCCGCGGCGACCGCGATGCCGCCCTTGATGATGCCGGGCAGCCTGGCCTTGAGGACCCCATAGCCGGCGCCCAGCACCACGCAGGCGATGAGTGCGTACATCATCTCGCTGGTAATGGCGCGCAGCATCGAATAGAACGGCGTGAAGTACCACACCGGGGCGATGTGGTTGGGCGTCTTCAGCGGGTCGGCGGGGATGAAGTTGTTGTACTCCAGGAAGTAGCCGCCGAACTCGGGCGCGAAGAAGATCACGGCCGAGAAGATGAACAGGAAGATGCCCACGCCGAAGATGTCGTGCACCGTGTAGTAGGGGTGGAAGGGCACGCCGTCCAGCGGATGGCCCTTGTCGTCCACCGGCTTGCCCGGGCCCTTGATCTCGATGCCGTCGGGGTTGTTCGAGCCCACGTCATGCAGCGCCAGCAGGTGCGCCACGACCAGGCCCAGCAGCACCAGCGGCACGGCGATCACGTGGAAGCTGAAGAAGCGGTTCAGCGTAGCGTCGCCCACCACGTAGTCGCCGCGGATCAGGAGCGCCAGGTCGGGGCCGACGAAGGGGATGGCGGAGAACAGGTTCACGATCACCTGCGCGCCCCAGTACGACATCTGGCCCCAGGGCAGCAGGTAGCCCATGAAGGCCTCGGCCATCAGCGCCAGGAAGATGGCGCAGCCGAAGATCCAGACCAGCTCGCGCGGCTTGCGGTACGAGCCGTACAGCAGGCCGCGGAACATGTGCAGGTAGACGACGATGAAGAAGGCCGAGGCACCCGTGGAGTGCATGTAGCGGATCAGCCAGCCCCAGGGCACGTCGCGCATGATGTACTCGACCGACTCGAACGCCTTGGCGGCGTCGGGCTTGTAGTTCATCACCAGGAAAATGCCGGTGACGATCTGGATCACCAGCACCAGCAGCGCCAGCGAGCCGAAGATGTACCAGAAGTTGAAGTTCTTCGGAGCGTAGTACTCCGACATGTGCACCTTGTAGGCGTCGAAGGCCGTCGGAAAACGGTTTTCCAGCCAGTTGGTGAGCTTGGCGCCCGCCGATGCATTGGGCGAGACTTCCTTGAATTCGCGGTAAGCAGCCATTTGTCAGTGCCCCCCTCAGGCTTTTTTATCTTCACCGATCAGGAGCTTGGTGTCCGACAGGTACATGTGCGGCGGCACCTCGAGATTGTCGGGCGCGGGCTTGTTCTTGAACACGCGGCCGGCCATGTCGAAGGTCGAGCCATGGCAGGGGCACAGGAAGCCGCCCTGCCAGTCGTTGGGCAGCGAGGGCTGCGGACCCGGCGTGAACTTGTCGGTGGGCGAGCAGCCCAGGTGGGTGCAGATGCCCACCACCACCAGGATCTCGGGCTTGATGGAGCGCCACTCGTTGCGCGCATAGGGCGGCGTGAACTCGTCCGGATGGCGCTTGGATTCGGGGTCGGCCAGCTGGCCGTCGAGCTTGGGCAGCTCGGCCAGCTGCTCCTTGGAGCGCCGGATGATCCACACGGGCTTGCCGCGCCACTCCACGGTGAGTTTTTCATCGGGCTTGAGGCCCGAGATATCCACCTCGACGGCGGCGCCTGCGGCCTTGGCCTTTTCGGAAGGCTGAAAGGCGCTCACAAAAGGAACGGCGGTTGCAACGCCGCCCACCGCGCCAGCGCAGCCGGAGGCAATCAGCCACGTCCGCTTGCTGGAGTCGACTGGAGTTTGACTCATGGGAATCCTTGGTATGCATCGCTATGGGGTCAACCACAAATTGTAGCGGAGTGAACATGGCTATTCCAAGGCCGCTCATGCGCTTAAGCTAGGAGCGTCTTTATCTACATCAAAGGAGTTTCAATATGAGCCTTGCAAAGGAATTCAGGGAATTTGCCGTCAAGGGCAACGTGATCGACCTGGCCGTGGGTGTGATCATCGGCGCCGCATTCGGCAAGATCGTCGATTCCGTCGTCGCCGATCTCATCATGCCGGTGGTCGGCCTGGTGTTCGGCAAGCTCGATTTTTCCAATCTCTTCGTCGTGCTGGGCAGCGTGCCCGAAGGCACGGCGCGCACCCTGGATGCCCTGAAGAAAGCCGGCGTGCCAGTCTTCGCCTATGGCAACTTCATCACCGTGGCGGTGAACTTCCTGATCCTCGCGTTCATCATCTTCATGATGATCAAGCAGTTCAACCGCCTCAAGCGCGAAGCGCCCGCCGAGCCGGCCCCCGAAGCCGCGACGCCCGAGGACATCGTGCTGCTGCGCGAGATCCGCGACAGCCTCAAGCGCTGATTACTGCCCCGAATCCGCACGTCCGTGGCACGGATGCCACGGACGTTTGCTTGCCTGACAGTTGTTCACCATGCCAGCCTGCGCGCCATGCGCACGGCCTCGATCAGGCTGGACGCGTCGGCCACCCCCTGCCCGGCGATGTCGAAGGCCGTGCCATGGTCCGGGCTGGTGCGCACCAGCGGCAGGCCCAGCGTGACATTCACGCCCTTGTCCACGCCCAGGTACTTCACGGGGATCAGCCCCTGGTCGTGGTACATCGCCACCACCACGTCGAACTCGCCCGCCCGCCCGGCCGTGGAGCGCGCGCGCATGAAGACGGTGTCCGGCGCGTAGGGGCCGCGCGCGTCGATGCCCTGGGCGCGCGCCTGCGCAATGGCCGGCGCGATGATCTCGCGCTCCTCGGTGCCGAACAGGCCGCCCTCGCCGGCATGGGGGTTGAGCCCCGCCACGGCGATACGCGGCGCGCGGCCCAGGCTGCGCGAGAGCGCGGCGTGCGTGATGCGCAGCGTCTGCAGCACGTTGTCCAGCGTCACGGCGGCAACGGCGTCGCGCAGGGACACATGGATGCTGACCAGCACCGTGCGCAGTTCGTCGCTGGCCAGCATCATGCGCACCGGCATCTGCGCGACGGGCACGCCGGCGTGGTGCGCGGCCTCGGCCTGCAGCAGCTCGGTGTGGCCGGGGTAGTGCACGCCCGCGGCGGCCAGCGCCTCCTTGTGCAGGGGCGCGGTCACCAGGCCCGCGATCTCGCCGCGCAGCGCCGCGCGCGCCGCCCAGACCACGCAGGCCGCGGCGGCGCGCCCGGCCTCGGCGCTCACCTGCCCCCACGGCGCAAGGCTGCCGGCCAGCCCGGGCAGCTGCCATACGGGCAGGCAGCGCGGCGGCACCTGCGCCCACGCGCCCGGGGAGTCCAGCAGCGCGACCGGCAGGCTGACCTGGCCCGGCCGTTCTATGCAGGCCGCGGCGCGGCGCAGCGTGGCCAGGTCGCCCACGACGAAGCAGCCGCGCAGGTCCTGCGGCGCATCGCGGAAGGCCTTGGCCACGATCTCGGGGCCTATGCCCGCGGGGTCGCCCTGGGTGATGGCCAGGGGAAGGGGTGCGTTCATGGGGGAATTCATGCAAAACAGGGCTCAAACGCCCGTCCTTCAAGCGCAAGTAGCTACGTTAAACATAGTACAACGCTCCATCAGGCGGGGTTGTCGATGTCGATGAACCGGTGTTCCAGCCCCAGCTGCCCGGCCACGTGGGCCGCGACGGCGGGCGCGCCGTAGCGTTCGGTGGCGTGGTGGCCGGCGGCGATGAAAGCCACGCCGGTCTCGCGCGCCAGATGGGTCTGGGGCTCGGAAATCTCGCCGGTGATGAAGGCGTCGGCCCCCGCGGCGATGGCGGATTCAAAGAAGCCCTGCGCGCCGCCCGTGCACCAGGCCACGCGCCGGATCGGGCGCTCGCCCTCGGGCGCCACCAGGGTCACGCCGCGCCCGAGCGCCGCCTGCACGTGCGCGGCCAGTTCGGCGGCGCCGGCAAAGGCCGCGGGGGCGGCGAAGCCCAGCTCCTGATCGCCAAAGCGCTGGTCCGCCCGCCAGCCGAGCACGCGGCCGAGCTGCGCGTTGTTGCCCAGCTCGGCATGTGCGTCCAGCGGCAGGTGGTAGGCGAACAGGTTGATGTCGTGCGCCAGCAGGCGCTGCAGGCGCTGTTTCATCCAGCCGGTGACGCGGCCATCCATGCCGCGCCAGAACAGGCCGTGGTGCACGAAGATCGCGTCGGCACGCGCCGCAATGGCAGCGTCGATCAGCGCGCGGCTGGCCGTGACGCCGCTGACGATGCGCGCAATCTCGCCTCTGCCCTCGACCTGCAGGCCGTTGGGGCCGTAGTCCTTGAAGCGCTCGGGCTGCAGCAGGGCGTCGAAACGGGCCAGAAGATCATGTCGCTGAATGCTCATGGCTCCGATTGTGCCAAGAGCGTGGTTACGATCTGCGCCCCGCAGACACGCGACAATGGGCACTTTCATTGCCGCGATCTTCCCACCACCATCCATCATGAAGCGCTATTGGTTGCTGTTTTCCCAGGCCGTGACGGTGCTCCTCGCCGCCTACTTCGTCGTCACCACGCTGCAGCCCGGCTGGCTGCAGCGCGGACCGGCCACGAACGGCGCGGGCATTTCGCTCATAGAGGCGCCCCCATCCACCGGCGCCCAGCCCGCGGCGGGCAGCTTCAGCGCGGCCGCGCGCAAGGCCGCGCCTGCCGTGGTGAGCATCAACACCAGCAAGGAGGTGCGCCACCCGCGCAGCAACGACCCGTGGTTCCAGTTCTTCTTCGGCGACCAGGGTCCGCAGGCGCAGACGGGCCTGGGCAGCGGCGTGATCATCAGCCCCGACGGCTACATCCTGACCAACAACCACGTGGTCGAGGGGGCCGACGAAATCGAGGTCACGCTCACCGACAGCCGGCGCGCGCGCGCCACCGTCATCGGCACGGACCCCGAGACGGACCTGGCCGTGCTCAAGGTGCAGCTGGACAAGCTGCCCGTCATCGTGCTGGGCGATTCCGACAGGCTCGCCGTGGGCGACCAGGTGCTGGCCATAGGCAACCCCTTCGGCGTGGGCCAGACGGTGACCAGCGGCATCGTCTCGGCGCTGGGGCGCACGCACCTGGGCATCAACACCTTCGAGAACTTCATCCAGACCGATGCGGCCATCAACCCGGGCAATTCCGGCGGCGCGCTGGTGGACGTGAACGGCAACCTCATGGGCGTCAATACCGCCATCTACTCGCGCTCCGGCGGCAGCATGGGCATAGGCTTTGCCATACCCGTGTCCACGGCCAGGCAGGTGCTCGAGGGCATCGTGCGCGACGGCCAGGTCACGCGCGGCTGGATCGGCGTGGAGCCCAACGAGCTGTCGCCCGAGCTGGCCCAGACCTTCGGCGTGAAGGCCACCGAGGGCGTGATCATCACCGGCGTGCTGCAGGGCGGCCCCGCCGCGCAGGCCGGCATACGCCCCGGCGACGTGATCCTGCAGGTGGCCGGCAAGCCCACCGACAACGTGTCGCAGCTGCTCACGGCCGTGGCCGCCCTGCAGCCGGGCCAGGCGGCGAGCTTCGAACTGCAGCGCGGCGATACGCAGATCAAGGTGTCGGTGGTGCCCGGAACGCGCCCGCGGGTGCAGCAGCGCCGCTAGGGATTCACTCTCAAAAAAATAGCTGCCAGCGCTTGGTACATGGGCGCTGGCAGCTGTTTTTTATCGAAAACCGTTCAGGAAGCGGATTCCTGCGTGTCCTCGGGCGCCTGGGTGTTGCGGATGAACAGCTGCGCCGCCCAGATGCCGATTTCATACAGCAGGCACATCGGGATGGCCAGCGCCAGCTGCGAGACCACATCCGGCGGCGTGACGATGGCGGCGACCACGAAGGCCGCCACGATGAAGTAGCCACGAAAGCTCTTGAGCTTGTCCACGCTCACCAGGCCCAGGCGCGCGAGCACCACCACGGCGATGGGCACCTCGAAGGCCAGGCCGAAGGCCAGGAACATGGTGAGCACGAAGCCCAGGTAGGCTTCGATGTCGGGCGCGGCCGTGATGCTCTTGGGCGCGAAGCCCTGGATGAAGCTGAACACCTGGCCGAACACGAAGAAATAGCAGAAGGCCACGCCGATGAAGAACAGCACCGTGCTGGAGATGACCAGCGGCAGCACCAGGCGCTTCTCGTGCGAATACAGGCCCGGCGCCACGAAGGCCCACACCTGCCACAGCACGAAGGGCAGCGCGATCAGGAAGGCCGTCATCAGCAGGATCTTCAACGGCACCATGAAGGGCGAGATCACCGAGGTGGCGATCATGGTCGCGCCCTGCGGCAGGTGGGCCACGAGCGGCGCGGCCAGCAGGTCGTAGAGCTGCCCCGGGCCGGGATAGAAGAACAGCACGGCCGCGACCACGCCGATCGCGATCATCGCCTTCACGAGGCGGTCGCGCAGCTCCATCAGGTGCTGCACGAAGGGCTGCTCGGTGCCGGCGAGCTCGTCTTCTTTGTTCTGCGTTTCGGACATGGTGGAAGTATCGCGGACATGGTGCCCGCTCCAGCTGCGCGCGCGGCGCAGCCAACGTCATGGGATCAATGGAATTTCTGGGGCCTGAACCGCGCCACGCGCGCCGCGCCCGACTGCGCCTTGGTGCGCACGCCGGCACGCGCCTTGTACCACTGCGGCACGGCGGCACGCTTGAGGCGCCAGTTCTTGCCCGGGTGCCTGTAGGCCGGAACCACCGTGGACAGCTCCGGCGACGAGCCGGTGGCGTCGGAAACGGTGCCGTAGCCGCCGTCCAGGCCCTGCTCCATGTCCTTCTGCAGGTCGCTGGCGCTGGTCTGGATGCTCTGCTCCACGTCGCGCGCGGCGCTTTCCACCGTGTCCTTCATCTTCTTGAGCTCGTCGAGCTCCATGGAACGGTTGACCTCCGCCTTCACGTCGGCCACATAGCGCTGCGCCTTGCCCAGCAAGGTGCCCACGGTGCGCGCCACGCGCGGCAGCTTTTCCGGGCCGACGACGATGAGTGCCACGGCGCCGATCAGCGCCATCTTGGACAGGCCGATGTCGATCATGAAGGATGCCCAGGCAAAGGGGTGTTCAGCTCTTTTGCTTGGCTTGCACGTCGATGGTGGTCTTGTCGGCGGCCTGGCCGTTGGTCACCTGACCGGCGGGTGCGCCGGCCGGCGGCTGGTCATCGCCGCTGGCGCCGTCCTTCATGCCGTCCTTGAAGCCCTTGACGGCACCGCCCAGGTCGGAGCCGATGTTCTTGAGCTTCTTGGTGCCGAACACCATGACGACGATGAGCAGCACGATGAGCCAGTGCCAAATGGAAAACGATCCCATGAAAATCTCCTAACGAATGCGGTCCATTCTAGACTCCGCCGAACCTGCCGGGCCCGGCATACCCCGCGTTAGATGCGGGGCGGCATGCCATGGTTCAACCCCTGAGCCAGGGACGCGGGCCGCCGATCACATGCATGTGCAGGTGGTGGACTTCCTGCCCGCCTTCCGTGCCGGTGTTGACCACGATGCGAAAGCCTCCGTCCGGATAAGGGTTGCAGCCCTGCTCCATGGCCAGCCTGGGGGCCAGCGCCATCATGTGGCCCAGCAGGCCCGCATGCTCGGGCGTGACGGCCGCCATGGAGTGCAGGTGCAGCCTGGGAACGATGAGAAAGTGCACGGGGGCCCAGGGGTGGATGTCGTGGAAGGCGAAGACATGTTCGTCCTCGTACACCTTCTTGGACGGAATCTGGCCGGCGATGATCTTGCAGAAGAGGCAATTGGGATCGTGCATGGAGAAAACGGGGGGAAACGGGGCTGAAGCGATCAGTCAATGATTGTCCGTCAAATGCAGGGTGTGCTGCACCCCCACGTCGCGGCGGTGGCGGTGCAGCCAGCGCTCCCCTTCGGTGCGGCCCAGCTGGAACAGCTGGCGCACGAAGCCCATGTCGGCGCGCGCCTTGCTGGCATCGCCAAACGGAGCCAGCACGCTGCCGCCGTCTATGCGGTGCATGCGCATGCTCTTGTAGTGCTGCGGGTCGAGCCGCCCTTCGGCGAGCAGGCGGCGCACGAAGTCGATGGCACGCAGTTCGCCCAGCAGGCTGGCGTTGAAGGTGACCTCGTTCATGCGCTCCATGATCTCCTGCGCGGTGTCGGGCAGGTCGCGGTGCTCTATGGGGTTGATCTGCACCAGCAGCACGTCGGCGCATTGCGTCTCGTAGATCAGAGGATACAGGGCGGGGTTGCCGGAAAAGCCCCCGTCCCAATAATGCTCGCCCCCGATCTGCACCGCCTTGAACAGCAGCGGCAGGCAGGCCGAGGCCATGACGGCGTCGGCCGACAGGCGCGCGCCCGAGAAGATTTCGCCCCTGCCCGTGCGCACGTTGGTGGCGCAGACGAAGACCTTGGGCACATGGGCATGGTGCGCATGGCACAGGGCGTCGAAGTCCACCACGCGCTCGAGCAGGCCGCGCAGCGGGTTGATGCCCAGCGGATTGGTCTGGTAGGGCGAGAGCCACTGGCTCATCATGCCCAGCAGCGGGTTGCCCTGCAGCGGCACGCCCCACAGCAGGCTGCCCATGGCGCCCACGCCCTCCCAGAGGCGCCTGAGCGACTCGCGCGCCAGCGCGCAGCCGGCCAGGTGCGCCTCGTGCGCGTCCTTGTGCTGCAGCGCCGCCTGGGCGAAGCCGTGGGCCAGGGCCACGGCGTTCATGGCGCCGGCGCTGGTGCCGCTGATGCCCTCCAGGGTAAAGCCGCCGTCTTCCAGCAGCGCATCGAGCACGCCCCAGGTGAACGCGCCGTGCGAGCCGCCGCCCTGCAGCGCCAGGTTCAGGTGCGGCGCGGGTGCTTGCTCAGCCATCGACGGCCTGTCCCTTGTTCATGGACACCATGCCGCGCACGATGCGGTACAGGAACCAGATGGAGATCAGGCCCCAGGCGATCCAGCCGGGGAAGAAGAACAGCAGCCAGAGCGGCGCCGTGACGACGTAAAGCACGCCGGCCCACAGCACGGTGCGTATGCGCCACGCGAAATGGCTGGCCTGCCAGGTGCCCTCGGCGTCGCTTTTCTTCACCAGGTCGATGACCAGCGCCACGATGAGCAGCGCCACGCCCGGCTGCGCGCCCGGCATCACGGCGCCCACGGCCACGATCAGGTGCAGGATGTAGCTGACCCAGCCGATGGCCTTGAGGCTTTCGGCACGCTCGTCGGGCTCCACGTCGATGATGTCGTTGCTCATGGCTCGCCTCCTTCCTCGCCGGCGCGGCCTGCGGCCTTGCGCAGCGCCTTTTCCTCGATGCCGCTCGTGCCCTCGCGGCGCTCCAGCTCTGCGATCACGTCGGCCGGCGCCAGGCCGTAATGGGCCAGCGCGACCATGGAATGGAACCACAGGTCGGCCACTTCGTAGACGAGCTTGGCCGCAGGGGCGCCATGGTCCACGTCCTTGGCCGCCATGACCACCTCGGTGGCCTCCTCGCCGATCTTCTTCAGGAAGGCGTCGGGCCCCTTGTGCAGCAGGCGCGCGACGTAGCTGGCCTGCGGGTCGCCGCCGTTGGCGGGCTTGCGGCTCTCGATCACGGCGGCCAGGCGCGCCAGGGAGTCGTTGCTTGGCATGGTCTTACCTGTAAATGGATTCGGGGTCTTTCAAGACCGGGTCGACGGGCTGCCACGCCCCGTCCTTGAGCACGCTGAAGAAACAGCTGTGGCGCCCCGTGTGGCAGGCGATGCCGGGCTCGTGGCCGAGCTGCGTCACTTTCAGCAGCACCACGTCGCTGTCGCAGTCGAGGCGGATCTCGTGCACGGTCTGCACGTGGCCCGACTCCTCGCCCTTGAACCAGAGCCTGGCGCGCGAGCGGCTGTAGTACACGGCGCGGCCCAGCTCGGCCGTTTTGGCCAGCGCCTCGCGGTCCATCCAGGCGAACATCAGCACGTCGCCCGTGGCGGCCTCCTGCGCGATGACGGGCACCAGGCCCTGCGCGTCCCATTTCACTTGATCGAGCCAGTTCATGGCGCCATTGTCGAATGTTTGCGGCAACGCAGCATCGCCTATTTATTTTGATAGCTGCCAGCGCTTTTCAGGCAAGCGCTGGAGCCCGATTTGACTCAAAAACCAGCTACAGCCGCACGGGAATGCCGCGTGCGCGCATGTGCTCCTTGGCCTGGCGCACGGTGAATTCGCCGTAGTGGAAGATACTGGCGGCCAGCACCGCGTCGGCGCCGCCCTGCTGCACGCCGTCGGCCAGGTGGTCCAGGTTGCCCACGCCGCCCGAGGCGATCACGGGCACGCCCACGGCGTCGCTCACGGCGCGCGTGAGCTGCAGGTCGAAGCCGCTCTTGGTGCCGTCGCGGTCCATGCTGGTGAGCAGGATCTCGCCCGCGCCGCGGCGCGCCATCTCCTCGGCCCAGCGCACGGCGTCCAGCCCCGTGTTCTTGCGCCCGCCGTGGCTGTACACGTCCCAGCCCTCGCCGCGCTCGGCCACCTCCTGGCCCTGGCGGCGCTTGGCGTCGATGGCCACCACGATGCACTGCGCGCCGTACTTGCCGGACGCCTGGTCGATCACGTCGGGGTTGGCGATGGCCGCGGAGTTGAAGCTGGTCTTGTCCGCGCCCGCGTTGAGCAGGCGGCGCACGTCGGCCACCGTGCGCACGCCGCCGCCCACGGTCAGCGGGATGAAGACCTGGCTGGCCACGGCCTCGATGATGGGCAGGATCAGGTCGCGCCCGTCGCTGGTGGCGGTGATGTCGAGGAAGGTGAGTTCGTCGGCGCCCTGCTCGTTGTAGCGCGCGGCGATCTCCACCGGGTCGCCCGCATCGCGCAGTTCGACGAAGTTGACGCCCTTGACGACGCGGCCACCGGTCACGTCCAGGCAGGGAATGATGCGTTTGGCAAGCATGGGAATCGTTCTACGGCTGGGGCGCGCAAGATACCACGGCTCACGGCTGCAGCGTGCGCGCCACGCCGTCCTGCCAGCGCCAGGCGTCCTGGCACATGGCCTGCACGTCGCGCGTGGCGCGCCAGCCCAGCAGCCGTTCGGCCAGGCCCGGGTCGGCCCAGCAGGCCGCCACGTCGCCCGGGCGGCGCTCGGCGAGCCTGTAGGGCACGGGGCGGCCGCTGGCCTGCTCGAAGCCGCGCACCATCTCCAGCACCGACACGGGCCGGCCCGTGCCCAGGTTCACCGTCAGCAGGCCCGGGTGCCCGCGCAGGTAGCGCAGCGCCGCCACGTGGCCATCGGCCAGGTCGCAGACATGGATGTAGTCGCGCAGCCCCGTGCCATCGGGCGTGGGATAGTCGCTGCCCCAGACGTTCAGGAACTCGCGCTGGCCGCAGGCCACCTGCGCCACGTAGGGCATGAGGTTGTTGGGCACGCCCTGCGGGTCCTCGCCGATCAGGCCGCTCTCGTGCGCGCCCACCGGATTGAAGTAGCGCAGCCGCGCGATGCGCCACTGGCCGGGCTCGCTCGCGTCCACGTCGGCCAGCACCTGCTCCATCATCAGCTTGCTCCAGCCGTAGGGGTTGGTGGCCGAGAGCGGGAAGTCCTCGCGTATCGGCAGGGAAGCCGGGTCGCCATACACCGTGGCGGACGACGAGAACACCAGCTGGCGCACGCCCGCCTGCCGCATGGCCTGCAGCAGCGTGACCGTGCCCGCGACGTTGTTGTCGTAGTACGCCAGGGGCTCGCGCACCGATTCACCCACGGCCTTGAGCGCGGCGAAGTGGATCACCGCCGTGAATTCGTGGCGTGCAAACAACTGCTGCAGCAGCGCCGCGTCGCGCACGTCGCCCCGCACGCATTCGGGCTCGCGCCCCGTGATGCGGCCGATGCGCTCCAGCACCGAGGGGCGGCTGTTGCCGAAGTTGTCCAGTACCAGGAACGGCTCGTTCGCCTGAGCCAGCGCCACACACATATGCGAGCCGATATAGCCCGCGCCTCCGGTCACCAAGATCACAGAGATCCCTCCTATATGCGTACAAGTCTGGTCGGGATTGTGGCAAACGCAGTGTTAACAAATGTGACAATCCGATGGATTGGGAAATCAATCGATACGATTCTGCGCCCCATACAATCCAAAGCTTAGGTGCGCAAGCCCTCCAAAATCCTATTGGCAGCCCCTTCCGGTCCCATGGCCTTCCGCTTCCTTTTGCAGCTATTGCAGTTGTGCACGCGCCTGGCATGGGGGCTGGCCTTGCTGCCGCTGGCCTGGAGCGCCCAGGCCGCCACGCCCGCGGTGGCGCTGTACTACGGCCATGAAATCCCCCTGGGCGAGTTCCGCGCCTTCGACCTGGTGGTGGTGGACCCCGACCACGCAGCGCACCAGGCCGGCGCGCTGGAGCCCGCCACCAAGGTGTACGCCTATGTCTCGGTGACCGAGGTGCAGCCCTCGCGCGGCTACCACGCGGACATCCCGGCGGACTGGAAGCTGGCGCGCAACCAGGACTGGCAGTCGGAGGTCATCGACCAGAGCGTGGCGGCATGGCCCGATTTCTTCGCCAGCCGCGTCGTCGCCCCCCTGTGGGAGCGGGGCTTTCGGGGGTTCTTCCTCGACACGCTGGACTCCTACCGCCTGGCGGGCACGTTCGACGAGCAGGCCCAGCAGCAGGGGCTTGTGCGGGTGATCGAGACGCTGCACCAGCGCTTCCCCGGCATCCGGCTCATCCTCAACCGGGGTTTTGACATCCTGCCGCGGGTGCGGGGCATGGTCGAGATGGTGGCCGCCGAATCGCTCTACCAGCGCTGGAATGCCAAGACCCGGCGCTACGAGGAAGTGCCCGAACAGGACCGGCAATGGCTCATGGACCAGTTGCGCACCGTCCGGCAACGCGACGGCCTGCCCGTGCTGGTGATCGACTACGTCTCGCCGCACGACCGGGCGCTCACGCGCGCCACCGCCCGGAGGATCCTGCAGGACGGCTTCATCCCCTGGGTCACCGACGCGCAGCTGGCGACCATCGGCATGGGCAGCATCGAGCCGGTGCCGCGGCGCGTGCTGGTGCTCTACAACGGCGGCGAATCGCCCGCGCTCAACTACGCCAACGCCCACCGCTTCCTGCAGATGCCGCTCAACCACATGGGCTACGTGACGGACTACGTGGACGTGCGCGACAGCCTGCCCGGCCTGGTGGCGCGCGACCGCTATGCCGGCGTGGTGAGCTGGTTCTCCGGCTACGTGCCTGCGGCGAAACGCGCCGGCCTGAGCCAATGGCTGCAGGCGCGCATCCACGAAGGCATGCCGCTGGCGGTGGTGGGCGACTGGGGCATGGCGCCCGACCGCGCCCTCACGCGCAGCCTGGGGCTGGCGCTTGACCGGGCCGAGCCCCAGGGCGCATTGCGCCAGGTGCAGCTCGCCCCCATGATGGGGCTGGAGAACCCGCTCCCCCTGCCCTCCCGGCAAACCGAGCTGGTGCAGCTGGCGCCCGACATGGCGCGCCAGGCCCGGCCCCTGGTGGAACTGCGCGACGGCCGCGGCCGCACCTTCGTGGGCGGCGCCATCACCCCCTGGGGCGGCTTCATCCTCGACCCCAACGTGCTGTTCGAGATCCCCGGAACGGAGGACGCGCGCTGGCTGGTCGATCCCTTCGCCTTCCTGCAGCAGGCCCTGCGCCTGCCCGCCATTCCGGTGCCCGACACGACCACGGAGAACGGCCGCCGCCTGTTGCTGGCCCATGTGGACGGCGACGGCTTCCCCTCGCTGGCGGAGTTCCCCGGCAGCCCGCTGGCCGCGCAGGTGCTGCTCAAGGAGATATTCGAGAAGTACCGCATCCCCCAGACCATGTCCGTCATCGAGGCCGAGGTGGCCCCCGACGGCCTGTACCCCGGCCTGAGCCCGCGCATGGAGGAAGTGGCGCGCACGATGTTCCGCCTGCCCCACATCGAGGTCGGCAGCCATACCTATAGCCACCCCTTCCTGTGGGACGCGAGCGTGCAGCACGGCATCTTCACGGAAAACCCGGAGGCGGCGCAGTCCCTGGTGGTTCCCGGCTACACCATGGACCTGGAGCGCGAGATCGTGGGCTCGAGCCGCTACATCAACGAACGCCTGGCGCCCAGCGGCAAGCCCGTCAAGGTCCTGCAATGGACGGGCGACACGGCGCCCAGCGCCCGTGCGCTGGAGATCACCCGCCGCGCCGGGCTGCTGAACATCAACGGCGGCGACACCTCCATCAGCCGCGCCAACCCCTCGCTCACGGCCGTGGGGGCGCTGGGCATCCGCAAGGGCGGGTTCCTGCAGGTCTACGCCCCCATCACCAACGAGAACATCTACACCAACCTGTGGACGGGGCCGTACTACGGTTTCGAGCGCGCCATAGAGACCTTCGAGATGACGGGCAGCCCCCGGCGCATCAAGCCCGTGGGCATCTACTACCACACCTACTCGGCCAGCAAGCCCGCCGCGCTCAAGGCGCTGAAGAAGGTCTACGACTGGGCCCTCGCGCAGCCCCTGCACCCCGTGCACGCCTCCGAGTTCGCCACCAAGGTGCAGGACTTCTACGACTACGCCATGGCCCGCGACGGCGATGGCTGGCGCCTGCGCAGCAGCAACGGCGCCCTGCGCACCGTGCGGCTGCCCCCGGCGCTGGGGCTGCCCCAGCCAGGCGCCAGCCAGGCCGTGGCGGGCTGGCGCCGGGACGGCGAAGGCCTGTACGTGCACCTGAGCGGACCGGCCGCCTTCCTGCAGACGGACGGCCGCGAGGCCGCCACCCCCTACCTGCACGACGCCAACGCCCGCCTGGTCGACTGGCAGGCCGAGGGCGATGGCCGGCGCGTGCAATTCACGCTTCAGGGCCATGTGCCGCTGGAGTTCGCCCTGGCCAACACCCAGGCCTGCCAGGTGCGCGCCGGCCAGCGCACCCTCACCGCCCTGCGCCCTGCCGCACAGGACCGCACCGCAGTGCAACAGTTCAAGCTGCCCGATGCCGCCGCCCAGATCCAGATCCTCTGCCCAGAGCGTTGAGCGGCCCATCCTCGCGCCCAACTGGCTCGTCGCGCTGCTCGCCGCCATGGCGTGCGGCGCGCTGTGGCTGCTGTACCCGCGCCAGGACCTGGAGCAGCGCCTGGCGACGAGCGGCGAGACCGAGCTGTCCACCGCCTACCTGAACAACCTGCTGCGCAGCGACCCCGACAACCCGCGCCTGCGCCTGCTGCTCGCGCAGCGCCAGATCGCCCATGGCGACACCGCCAGCGCGCGCACGACGCTGCAGCCCGCCCTGGACTCCGCCGACCCCGCATTGCGCAAGGAAGCGCTGTGGGCGCAATGGGACCTGCTCCACTCCGAGTACCGGCATGTCCCGGACCGCGAGCCCGACAGGCGGCTCGCGTTGCTCCATGGGCTGCGGCAGCACATACGCCAGCTGGCGCAGGAAAGCTGGCCCCCGGAGCGGCAAGAGCGGCTGGCGGCCCTGGCAAGCCAGTTCGGCGAGCAGGAGGTCGCCCAGGCACTCAACCGCCGGGAAGCCCCGCAGGACCCGCGCGAGGCCGCCCTGTATTACGAGCGCGCCGCCAGGGAGGCGCTGGCGCGCGGCGACTACGAGGGCTGCGCGCGGCTCTACCTGTCCGCGCGCGGCAGCACCCCCGACCCGGACCAGGCCAGGGCGTACTACGGCGCGGCTATTGCCGCGCTGCGCTCGGGCAACCGGACAGCGGACGCGCTGGATCTGGCCGAGCGCGAGCTGGGCCCCCTGGCCGACGACCCGCAAACCCTGTTCATGCTCACGCAGCTGGCACGCGCCGCGGGCCGCCCCGACGTGGCCGAGCACTACGTGCGCCGCCTGCTGCGCATGGCGCTCGAGCAACAGGCCACCCGATGGGCCAGCGCCGCGCCGGCAGGGCCGGTGTTCGACGATGGCGCCGGCCTGCTCGTGCACCCGGCCCTGCGCCTCGCGCTGCAGGTGGCGGACAGGACGCCCGCCCCGCCTTCGCCCGCCCTGCCCTTCGACGACAAGACCTACACCCTGGGCTACGAGGTGTTCCTGGAAAACCGCAAGCTCGAGGACGCCTGGGCCATCGCCAACGCCGCGGTGCGCCAGAGCCCCGCCGACATGCGCTGGCGCGAGCGCCTGGCACAGGTGTCGGAGTGGACGCAGCGCCCCGGCATCGCGCTGGAGAACTGGCTCGTCCTGGCGCGCCAGACGAACCAGGACGCCGCCTGGCAGGCCGTGCTGCGGCTGGCGCCGGGCCAGTTCGACGATGCCGCGCTGGTGCAGGCGCTGCGCCACCAGCTGCGCAGCCGCCCCGGCGACCCGCGCCTGATACGCGCCCTGGTCGACGCGCAGGAACGCCTGGGCGAACCCCAGCCCGCCATCGACTACCTGCGCCAGCATGCGCAGGGCCCCGAGGCCCTGGAACTGCTGGCGCAGCTGGCCGAACGCGCGGGCCAGCCCGATCTGGCCCTGCAGACCTGGCGGCAACTGCTGACCGACCCGGCGCAGATCACCCCCGAGCGCGCCATGCATGCCGCCGTGCTGGCCCTGCAGCACCGCCAGCCCGAACTGGGCCTGCAATGGCTGCAGGCCGTGCAGGACCGCCCCCCTGCGTCCGCCGAAGCGGCCGCCGAGCTGTGGCGCTTCACGGGCGACCTGGCCAGGAGCCGGGCGCGCGACCAGCTCGCCATTGCCGCCTACCGCAAGCTGGTGGACTCGCGCCATGCCGATGTCGCGGACTACGACGCACTCATCAACCTGCTGCAGCAGGACCAGCCCCTGGAGGCCGCCAGGGTGGCGCTGCTGGCCTGGCAGCAGCACGATGAGCCACGCCACCTGATCGAGGCCCTGACCCTGTATTCCAGCCGCAACCAGTGGAGCGAATTCGCGCGCGCCCTGGAACTGCTCGACCCCGCCCCCGATGCCGAGCGCCGCTCCCTGGCCCGGCTGCGCCGCTCGGGGCCATTTCTGCGCCTGGTGGGCGGCTACCACCACAACGCCGGACGGTTCGCACAGGCGCGGCAGTACTACGAGGAGGGGCTGGCCATCGACCCGGCGTCCTCCGACATGCGCCAGGCGCTGCTGTGGCTGCTCATCGACAGCAACGACGCGGCCTCCATCCGCCGGCTGCTGGCCGCGCACGAACAGGCCTGGAGCGCGGACGAGGAGCTGCACGAAGCGCTGGCGGCCGCCTACCAGGCCTTGTCGCTGCCCCAGGTGGCGCTGAACCGCTATCTCGGCCCCCACGTGGCCGAACGCGAAGGCGACTTCCTCTGGCTCATGAACTACGCCGATGCCCTGGAGCAGAACCAGGAGGCGGACCGCGCCTGGCGCCTGCGCCGCCACCTGCTGTCGCAGCAATGGCAGGCCTCGCGCCAGGGGCAGGACGGCCGGCGCCTCACACCCGCGCAGGCGCGCCAGCGCTGGCTCACCGAGGAAGGGCTGGATGCCACGCAGCGCGTGGCCCGCGCGCGCCTGATCCTGCTGCAAGGGCCCGGCGACCCGGCCCGGGAGGTATTGCGCGAGCTGCTGCGCCTGGACCGCGATGCCCAGGGCGGCTACTCCAACGCCGCGGCCGAAACCGCCATGGGCTGGCTGCAGGACGCCGGCGAATACACGGCCGAACGCGGCTTCCTGTGGCACCAGTACGCGCGCAGCCGCAGCCTGCGCACCAACCGCCCGCTGTGGGCCGAGATCACCGTGGCCCTGGCCGAGGACGACAAGGCCGCCGCGGGCCAGCTGCTGCAGGAATTCGACGAGCGCCTGCCGCGCTACGACCGCGTCAATGCCGCCGCCGCCGCGGGCGACATCCGCCTGGCGCAGAGCGCCGCCTTCGAGACGCAGGAGAGCCAGCCCGACGACGACCCGCTGCACCTGCAGCTCGCGGACAACCTGCTGGCCTTCAGCGACCACGCCGGCATGCTCTGGCGGCGCAGCGACCTGGGCGCCATCGACGAAGACCAGGCCGAGGCCCGGCTGCACCTGGCCATCAGCCCGCGCCTGTCGCTGGAGCTGGACGCGAACCGCATCCGCCGCCGCATCACGGCGCCCGACCAGCTGCGCGGCGCACCCGACGAGGACATCGCGGGCGCGCTGCTGCGCTGGGGCCATGCCGACGGCGAGACCCGGCTGCGCGCGGCCAGCCGCCGGGGGTACGCGGACACCACGCCCCTGTCCATCGAGCACGAGCAGCGCCTGGACAACCGCCTGTCCCTGCGCGGCGAACTGGGCTGGCACCTGCCCAGCGAGGAAAGCCTGGCGCTGCGCCTGGGCGGCATGAAGACGCGCGTGGCCGCCCACCTGCGCTACCAGGCCACGCGCCAGGACAGCCTGCTGCTGTCGCAGTGGAGCGAGCAATACCGCCTGCAGACGGGCGCCGAAGTGGGCCGCGGGCGCCACACCGCGATCGAATATTCGCACGCCTACCGCCAGGACGCGCCCACGTGGGAATGGGGCGCCTTCTGGTCCACCCACCGCTTCGAGCGCCGCCACCCCTTCTTCCTGGGCCAGCAGGGCCAGGACTTCCTGCAGCGCTTCGCGCCCGCGGGCCTCACGAGCCTGGGCCTGGACTACTTCCTGCCCGAGAGCTTCCAGTTCTACGGCGTGCGGCTGTCCACCAACATGCGCTTCGAGCAGGACTACACACGCGCGCTGCGGCCCTTCGCGAGCGTGAGCCTCACACGCCACAGCCAGCTGGGCGCGGGCTACGACCTGCGCCTGGGGCTGGCCGGCAACGTGCTGGGCCCGGACCATTTGCGCCTGAGCTTCGGCCTGGGCAAGTCAGGCGTGCAGTCCCTGGGGCTCACGCGCGTGCTGGAACTGTCGTACCGGCTTTATTTTTAAGAGGAGAACCCTTCATGCTCCACCGTCGCCCCTCTCTTGCACGCCAGCTGGGACTGCTGCTGGCCACGGGCGCGATCGCCCTGCTCGGCGCCTGCTCCACCCTGGACCAGGGCCATCCGCCACGGCTGGACCGCCAGGCGAGCTGGGTGGTGCTGCCCTTCGCCAACCACACCGAGACCCCGCTGGCGGGCCAGCGCGCCGAGGCCATTGCACAGGCGCTGCTGAGCGCGCAGGGCGTGGGCCAGGTGCGCCGCACTCCCGCCGCCACGCAGCAGGAGGCGCTGTTCGGCGCCGGCGACGCACAGCGCTCGGATGACGCGCTGGCCTGGGCGCGCGAGCAGAAGGTCCGCTATGCCCTCGCGGGCAGCGTGGAGGAATGGCGCTACAAGGTGGGCGTGGACGGCGAGCCCGCCGCAGGCGTCACCCTGCAGATCCTGGACGTGGCCACGGGCGACACCCTGTGGAGCGGCTCGGGCGGCCAGAGCGGCTGGAGCCGCGAGGCGCTGTCGGCGGTGGCGCAGAAGCTGATCCGCAAGCTGTTGCAATCCGGCCTGGCCGGCAGCCGCTGAACACCACATGCCAACGCCCCCCGACAGCCCCGGCGCACGCCGCCAGACGGCCGGCGAGAACGCCCGTCCACGGGCGCTCCCAGGCACGGGCCTGCCCAGGCACCTGCTGGGCAGGCTGGCCACCACGGCCACCCATCCCCTCATGGCGGTGGGCGAAACCCTGCTGCTGCCCCTGCTGGCCGCCGCCCTGGGCCTGGCCTGGGCGCCGCAGGACCCGCTGCAGACCCAGGCCGCGTTCCCATGGCCCTGGCTGGCGCCCGTGGTGCTGGCACTGCGCTACGGCCCCATGGCGGGCCTGGGCGGCGCCAGCGTGCTGCTGGCCTGCTGGCTGGGGCTCAACATAGGGCGCTGGGGCGACTTCCCCCAGCTGTACTTCCTGGGGGGCCTGATCCTGGTGATGCTGGTGGGCGAGTTCTCCAGCCTCTGGCAGGCGCGCACGCGCCGCGCCGAGACCCTGCAGCTGTACCTGGACCAGCGCCTGGAGCACCTGGTGCGCCAGCATTACCTGCTGCGCCTGTCGCACGACCGCCTGGAGCAGGAGCTCATCGCCCGCCCCATGTCCATGCGCGACGCGCTCGCGGCGCTGCGCCACGCCGGGAGCGAGGACGGCGGCGACGCCCTCGCCCCGCAGGCGCTGCTGCGGCTGCTGTCCCAGTACTGCCAGCTGGAGTGCGCGGCCATGCACGCCGTGTCCGACGGGCACATCGCTACCCAACCCAGCGCCAGCATAGGCGCCTATGACGGCCTGCACGCCGACGACCCGCTGGTGCGCCAGGCCCTGCAGACGGGCCAGCTGTGCCACGTGAGCCAGGCCGTGACGGCGCAGCAGGACACGCGCTACCTGGTCGCGGCGCCGCTGCTCGACCTGGCGGGCGAGATGTACGGCCTGCTGGTGGTGCGGGACATGCCCTTTTTCGCCCTGCAGGAGGAAAGCCTGCAGACCATGCAGCTGCTGCTGGGCTACTACACCGACGGCCTGTCCATGGGCCAGCTGGCCCGGCCCATCGTGCAGCGGTTCCCCGACTGCCCGCCGCTCTTCGCCTTCGAGCTCCAGCGCCTGGCCCATATCCACAGAAGCACCCAGGTGCCCAGCATCGTCGTGGCCCTGGAATTCCAGCAGCGCGCGCTGGAGCAGGACCTGCCCCCGCAGATCGAACGCCTCAAGCGGGAGCTCGACGAGGCCTGGCGGATCGAGGCGCCCGGACGCCAGGTGCTGGCCGTGCTCATGCCGCTGGGCAACGCCACCACGGCCGAGGGCTACATCCACCGCCTGGAAGGCTGGATGCAGCACAGGAGCCAGCAATCGCTGGCCCAGGCCGGCATCTTCCCGCACGTGGTGCAGCCCGACAGCGCGCAGCCCGTGCGCACCGTCGAGCGCCTGCACGCCATCGCCCATGCTTAACCTCAAGCTAGGCCTGTCGGCACTGGGGCTGGAGATCAGCGCCTGGAGCGGCGCATGGCTGCTGGCCGAGCGCTCGGACGCGGCCCTGGTCAGCTATCTGCTGCTGCACGCCGCAGCCAGCGTGCTGCTGTCGCTGTCGCTGCTGCCACTGCTGCCGCCGCGCCTGTCCAAGCCGCGCTGGGCGACCCTGCTGCTCATGACGGCCTGCAGCTACGCCGTGCCCGTGGCGGGGTTCCTGGGCGTGATGGCGGCCTTCGTCATCCTGCGCCTGTACCGCCGCAGGTCGCTCCCGGAAGACTTCGATGCGGTGCAGCTGCCCGAATTCGACCAGCACCAGCGCCGGCAGAGCCAGTTCCGCCACGCCGGCCTGCACTCGTTCCTGACCAACGCCCAGGTGCCGGTACAGGCGCGCATGCGCGCCATGGCCGCGCTGCAATACGCCTCGGGGCGCACGGCCTCGCCGCTCCTGCGCAGCGTGCTCGGCGATGCGAGCGAAGACCTGCGCCTGCTGGCCTACGGCATGCTCGACAACCTGGAGAAACGCATCAACCGCGCCATCGACAGCGAACTCGACGCCCTGCAGGCGGCGCTCCCGGACAGCAGCCAGCAGCTGCAAAGCGCGCATCGCCTGTCCGACCTGTACTGGGAGCTGGTGTACCAGGCGCTGGTGCAGGGCGACCTGCGCGCGCACGCCATCGAAGAGTCCCTGCGCTACTGCCAGCAGGTGCTGCAGCGGCAGGAAGGCAACGCCGCCATGCACCTGCGCCGCGGGCGCCTGCTGCATGCGCTGGGCCGCCCCCGGGAAGCGGAGCATGCCTACGACCAGGCCCGCGCCCTGGGCCTGCCCGCGACCCGGGTGCTGCCCTACCTGGCGCAGCTGGCCTTCGAGCGGCGCGACCACGCGCAGGCGCAGGCGCTGATGCGCGAGCTCAGGCAATGGGGGGCGCTGCCGCGCCTGCGCCCCGTGATCGACTACTGGAACCAGCCATGAACCTCCCCAAGGCACAGTCGGCCGACATCGCCCTGATGCTGGAGGGCACGTTCCCCTACGTGAGCGGCGGGGTATCGAGCTGGATCAACCAGATCATCCGCGCCTACCCCGAGTACCGCTTCGCCATCGTCTTCCTGGGCAGCCGGCGCGAGGACTACGGCGGCTTCAAGTACCCGCTGCCCGACAACGTGGTGCATTCCGAGGAGCATTTCCTGCACGAGCAGGCCCACTGGCACCCGCAGCCGGCCGCGCGCAGGGGCGACGCGCAGGGCCAGGCGCTGGTGCAGCGCCTGCTGGACGCCTTCGGCCAGGGCCCGGCGGATCCCCGGGCCATGGAGGCATTCCGCGAAGTGGCGCAGCAGATGCTGCCCGGCGGGTCCGTGCAGCTCGGGGATTTCCTCTACGGCAAGCGCTCCTGGGACATCATCTGCGGCATCTACCGCGCGCATTGCGCCGACCCCTCGTTCGTCGATTTCTTCTGGACCGTGCGCCTCATGCTGCAGCCGCTGTGGCTGCTGGCGCGCGTGGCGCGGCAGCTGATTCCCGTGCGCGCGGTGCACTGCGCCTCCACCGGCTACGCGGGCTTCGTGGGCGCGCTGCTGGCGCAGACGCGCGGGGTGCCGCTCATCCTGTCGGAGCACGGCATCTACACCAAGGAACGCAAGATCGACCTGTTCAAGAGCGAGTGGATACGCGACAACCGCAACATCTTCCAGCGCGACCCGACCGAGCTGTCGTACTTCCGCCAGATGTGGATCCACTTCTTCGAGTGGCTGGGGCGCTATTGCTACGCGCATGCCGACCCCATCCTGGCCCTGTACGAAGCCAACCGGCTGCGCCAGGTGCAGGACGGCGCCGCGCCCGAGCGCACCGCCAACATCCCCAACGGCATAAAGCTCGAACGCTTCGCCCCGCTGCGCGCGCAGCGGCCGCCCGAGCCGCCGCCGGTGCTGTGCCTGATAGGGCGCGTGGTGCCCATCAAGGACATCAAGACCTTCATCCGCGCCATGCGCCGCGTGGTCAACCAGCGCCCCGACGCCCAGGGCTGGATCGCCGGCCCCGCCGAGGAAGACCCGGCCTATGCCGAGGAATGCAGCAACCTGGTGCGCAGCCTGGGCCTGCAGGAGCATGTGCGCTTCCTCGGCATGCAGCGCGTGGAGGACCTGATGCCGCGCATCGGCCTGGTGGTGCTGTCCTCCATCAGCGAGGCACTGCCCCTGGTGCTGCTCGAAGGCTATGCGGCCGGCGTGCCCGCCGTCTCCACCGACGTGGGCTCGTGCCGCCAGCTCGTCGAAGGGCTCGACGAGGAAGACCGCGCGCTCGGGCCTTCGGGCGCGGTGGTGCCGATCGCCGAGCCGCAGCAGCTGGCCGACGCCGCCCTGCAGCTGCTGGGCGACACCGCCGCCTGGCAGGCCGCCAGCCGCGCGGCCATCGCCCGCGTGGAGCGCTACTACACCGACACCCTGATGTTCGACCGCTACCGCCAGGTCTACGAACGCGCCCTGGCACGCACCCCGGGAGCAGCCTGATGGCCGGCATTGGATTCGAACTGCGCCACATGCTGCGCAAGAACACCCTGCTGAGCCTGGTGCAGGCCTACGCCTACGCGGGCGTGATCGGCTCGGGGCCCTGGGTGCTGTCCATCGTCGGCATCCTGCTCGTCGGCATCTTCAGCGCCAGCGTGGTCGTGCCGGCCACTCTGGTGACGCAGTTCCAGACCTCGGTCACCTACCTGGTGGCCAGCAGCCTGATCTACACCAGCCTGGTGCAGCTCGCGTTCACCCGCTTCATCTCCGACCGCCTGTTCGAGAAGCACAAGCACCTGGTCATGCCCAACCTGCACGGCCTGATGGTGATCGTGCTGCTGGGGGCGGGGGCTCTGGCCACGCTGGCGCTGTTCATCGTGCTGCCGGGCCTGGGCCTGGCCTACCGGATGCTCATGCTGGCGGGCTTCATGCTGATGAGCGGCGTGTGGGTGCTCACGGTGCTGCTGTCGGGCATGAAGCGCTACAAGGCCATCGTCGGCCTGTTCGGCCTGGCCTACGGGCTGATCGTGGCCAGCGCCCTGCTGCTGCGCCCCTGGGGCCTGGAGGGGCTGCTGGGCGCCTTCGTGCTCGGCCACTTCGTGCTGCTGGCGGGCATGTGGCTGCTGGTGGTCAAGGAGTTCCATCCCGCGCGGCGGCTGATCTCCTTCGACTTCCTGCAGCCCGACAAGCTCTACCCGTCGCTGGTGGCGGTGGGCCTCCTCTACAACCTGGGCATCTGGGCGGACAAGTTCATGTTCTGGTTCTTCCCGCCCACCTCGCAGCCCATCATCGGCCACCTGCGCGCCTCGCTCATCTACGACCTGCCGGTGTTCCTGTCCTACCTGTCCATCATCCCCGGCATGGCGGTGTTCCTGGTGCGCATAGAGACCGACTTCGTCGAGTACTACGACAAGTTCTACGACGCGGTGCGCGGCGGCGGCTCGCTCGAATACATAGAGGCCATGCGCGACGAGATGGTCTACGCCATCCAGCAGGGCCTGGGCGAGATCGCCAAGATCCAGACCCTGGCCGTGCTCGTGACCTTCGTGGCCGGCCCCTGGCTGCTCGACACTCTGGGCATCTCGCGCCTGTACCTGCCGCTGCTGCACGTGCAGGTGGTCGGCGCCGGCCTGCAGGTGGGCCTGATGGCCGTGCTCAACGTGTTCTTCTACCTGGACCAGCGGCGCACCGTGCTGCTGCTGTGCGCCATGTTCGTGCTGCTCAACGTGGCGCTCACGGGCCTGACCCTGGCGTTCGGCGCCGCCCTGTATGGCTACGGCTTCGCCCTGGCCACCCTGCTGACCCTGGCCGCGGGCCTGCTGCTGCTGTCGCGGCGCCTGCATCGGCTGGAGTACCAGACTTTCATGCTGCAATAGAGCGATTCGGGAACCGGCGCCGTGGGCACAATCGCAGCCGCAGTCCCGCAAGTACCTCCCAGACCCCATGCATCTCCGTTCACGCCCCTCCCATCCCCTTGCCGCATCTCTGCTGACCCTGGCCGCGGCCTTGACCGGCTGCGGCGGCGGATCGGGCCAGGGAAGCGACTCCGGCTCTTCGCCCGCCGCATCCAGCACCGAGGTGGCCTTCACCGCCCCCGCCGAAGCCGACAACGTGCACACCGCCAACACTCCCGTGCCACTGCAGATGAGCGTCACGGTCGCCGGCGCGGCGGCACCCGACGGCACGGCCATCACCCTGAGCGGCCCGGCCGGCGCCAGCTTCACGCCCGTGCAGCCGCAGACCCGCGGCGGGGTGGCCGTGTCCAGCCTGACCGCCGCGCAGGCCGGCGAGCTGCAGTTGCAGGCCGTTCCGGCGGCCACGCCGGGCAAGGCCGGCGCCACGCGCACGCTCTATATCCGGCCGCAGCCCCAGCCGCTGGAGCTGCTGGTTCCGGCCTACTTCAGCCCCGGTCCAGGTTCGCATTGGGAAAAGCTGGCCAGCGGCGCGCAGAGCTATCCGGCAGTGCCCATCACGGCCATCCTGAACCCGAGCAACGGCATCTTCACGAAGGAAGACCCCCTGTTCACGGCCGCCATCGCCGCCTTCCGGCAAAGCGGCGGAAAGGTGCTGGGCTACGTCTACACCCGCTATGGCACGGGCGCGCGCCCGGTCGCCGACATCCGGCGCAACATCGACAACTACCGCAAGATCTACGGCGCGCAGGTCGATGGCTTCTTTCTCGACGAGATGGACGCGACCGGCAAGCAGCTGGGCTTCTACCGCGAGATCTACCAGTACATCAAGGGCCTGGATTCCCGGTTGCGCGTGGTAGGCAACCCCGGCACCTACCCGGTCGCCGATTCCACCAGCGTGGCCGATGCCCTGGTGAGCTTCGAAGGCCAGGCCGTCGATTACCGCAGCATCAACCCCCAGCCTGCGAACAAGTGGGTCTACGACCGGGCCAACGGCGCGCAGGCCGCGCTGGTGCATGACGCGGTGGATTGCGGCGCCATGCAGGAGGTGCTGCGGTCCGCCAACACGCCGAAGCGCAACACCGGCCTGGTCTACGCCACGGACCGGCACTACGACTACCCCACGAACACGGGCAACCCCTGGGCCACGCTTCCAACGTATTGGGAGCAGATGCTGGGCGCGGCGGACGCCATCAACAAAGGCCGCGCCCTGCCCGGCTGCTGAGCTTTCCTACGCGCCGGCCAGTTCGTCGGCGCGCGCCTGGGCCGCGGCGAAGTCCAGGTCGCCCGAGTAGATGGCGCGGCCGCAAATCACGCCCTCCACGCCCTCGCCCTCGACCTCGCACAGCTTCTCGATGTCGGCCATGCCGGCCAGGCCGCCCGAGGCGATCACGGGGATGGCGAGGGCCTGCGCGAGCTTCACCGTGGCCTCGACGTTGATGCCCGAGAGCATGCCGTCGCGGCCGATGTCGGTGTAGATGATGGACTCCACGCCCCAGTCCTCGAACTTCCTGGCCAGGTCCACCACCTCGTGGCCGGTGAGCTTGCTCCAGCCATCGGTGGCGACCTTGCCGTCCTTGGCATCGAGGCCCACGATGATGTGGCCGCCGAAGGCGCTGCAGGCGTCCTTCAGGAAGCCCGGGTTCTTCACCGCGGCGGTGCCGATGATGACGTAGGAGATGCCCGCGTCGATGTAGCGCTCGATGGTGTCCAGGTCGCGTATGCCACCGCCGAGCTGCACCGGGATGTCCGAGCCCACCTCGGCCAGGATGGCCTTTATGGCCGCCTTGTTCTTGGGCTGGCCGGCGAAGGCGCCGTTCAGGTCCACGAGGTGCAGGCGGCGCGCGCCGGCATCGACCCATTTGCGCGCCATGGCGGCGGGGTCTTCGCCGAAGGTGGTCGATTGGTCCATGTCACCTTGCTTGAGGCGTACGCAGTGGCCGTCCTTGAGGTCGATGGCGGGGATGAGCAGCATGATGGTGGGAAGGAAGTTGGGCGAGCGGGAAACGCTCGGCCCGGCCGGGTTGAAAAATCAGGGGTTCCAGTGCAAGAAATTACGGTACAGCGCCAAGCCATGCCCGGCGCTTTTCTCCGGGTGGAACTGCGTGGCGAAAATATTATCGCGTGCAATGGCCGCGGCAAAGGGCACGCCGTAGTCGGCCTCGCCCGCCACGTGCGCCGGGTCGGCCGGGCGCGCGTAGAAGCTGTGCACGAAGTAGAAGTAGCTGTCGTCGGGCACGCCGGCCCACATGGCATGGGCCACGCCGGCATGGCGCATCTGGCGCACGCGGTTCCAGCCCATCTGCGGCACCTTGTAGCGGCTGCCGTCGGGCTGGGTGCGGCCGGCCAAGTCGAACTTGAGCACCTCGCCGGGGATCAGGCCCAGGCCGGGGGTGTCGCCCTCGGCGCTGTGGTCCAGCAGCATCTGCATGCCCACGCACACGCCGAACAGCGGCTTGGAGGCCGCGGCCTCCAGCACGGGTTCGAGCAGGCCGGACTCGCGCAGCTCGCGCATGCAGTCGGGCATGGCGCCCTGGCCCGGCAGCACCACGCGCTGGGCGGCGCGCACCTGCTCGGGCCTGGCGCTGACGGCCACGCGCCAGCCGCTGCCCTCGGCCGCGGCCTGCACGGCCTGCGAGACGGAGCGCAGGTTGCCCATGCCGTAGTCCACGACGACGACGGTTTTTACTTCACTATTCATAGCTGCTTGCGCTTGTCTGGTAAGCGTTACAGGCCTTTTTTGCCTGAAATCTACAAGGACCCCTTGGTGGACGGGATCACGCCCGCCGCGCGCGGGTCGCGTTCCAGCGCCGCGCGCAACGCGCGCGCGAAGGCCTTGAACACCGTCTCGCACTGGTGGTGCGCGTTGATGCCCTTGAGGTTGTCGATGTGCAGCGTCACGCCCGCGTGGTTCACGAAGCCCTGGAAGAACTCGTAGGTGAGCTGGGTGTCGAAGCCGCCGATGCTGGCCGCCGTGAACGGGATATGCAGGTGCAGGCCCGGGCGGCCCGAGAAGTCGACCACCACGCGCGAAAGCGCCTCGTCGAGCGGCACGTAGGCATGGCCGTAGCGGCGTATGCCCTTCTTGTCGCCCACGGCGCGCGCGAAGGCCTGGCCCAGCGTGATGCCCACGTCCTCCACGGTGTGGTGGCCGTCGATGTGCAGGTCGCCGTCGCAGCGCACGTCCAGGTCGATCAGGCCGTGGCGCGCGATCTGGTCGAGCATGTGGTCGAAGAAGCCTATGCCCGTGTGCAGGCTGGCCTGGCCCGTGCCGTCGAGGTTCACGCGCACGCTGATGCGCGTCTCGGCGGTGTTGCGGCTGACCTCGGCCGTGCGGTCGGCGCAGGGGTCCGGGGAGGAAGTGACGAGTGCGGAGGAAGTCATAGGGATGCCTGGAGCGCCGCGAGCATCTGGGCGTTGTCGGCATGGCTGCCCACCGTCAGACGCAGGCAGTTGGCCAGCGATGGGTGCATTGTAGAAACGTTCTTGACGAGGACCTTGCGCGCCTTCATGCCCTCGTACGCCCTGGCGGAATCCGCCACGCGCACCAGCACCATGTTGGCCTGGCTGTCCCACACCTTCTCGACGCCCGGCATGGCGCGCAGCGCGGCCAGCAGGTCGGTGCGCGCGGCGCGCAGCTCGGCCGCCTGGGCCGCGAACACGCCGGCGTGCTCCAGCGCGAACAGCGCCGCCTCGCAATTGAGCACGCTCACGTTGTAGGGCGGGCGCAGCTTGTCAATCTCGTGCACCAGCGCGGCCGGGCCGATCATGTAGCCCAGGCGCACGCCGGCCAGGCCGAACTTGCTGAGCGTGCGCATCAGCAGCACGTGGCCGTTGCGCGCGGGCTCGGCGCGCATGCGGTCGATCCAGCTGCGGCTGGCGAAGGGCTGGTAGGCCTCGTCCATGACCACGATGCCGCCCACGGCGGCCGCGGCATCGGCGATGCGCTGCACCACAGCCTCGTCCCACAGCGTGGCCGTGGGGTTGTTGGGGTAGGCCAGGAAAGTCAGGGCCGGGCGGTGCTCGGCGATCGCATCCAGCATGGCCTGCTCGCGCAGCTGGAACTCGCCGTCCAGATCCACGCCCACGTACTGCAGGCCGTGCTGCTGCGCGCACATGGCGTACATCACGAAGCCCGGCGCGGGCGCCAGCACCTTGGCCGGGCCGCCGGCGTCGCGGCGCGCGCAGGCCAGCTGCACCAGGCCGATGAGCTCGTCCGAGCCGTTGCCCAGGATGAGCGCGCTGCCCTCGGGCGCGAGCGCATGGGCGGCCAGCGCGGCCTTCAGGTCGTTCTGGCGCGCGCCCGGGTAGCGGTTGAGCGCGAGCTGCCCCAGGCGCTGGCCCAGCGCGGCCTGCAACGCGGGCGGCAGGCCGAAGGGGTTCTCCATCGCGTCCATCTTCAGGTAGCCGGTGGCGTCGTGCACGGCATAGGCGTGCATGGCGCGCACGTCGTCCCGGATGCGCTGCAGGGCTTGGGGTTGGGGGGGGGCATCGGTCATGGGTCTTCCTTCGTTCACACCTTCTCAGGCGCTTTCTTGCGGCGCGGGGGCCGGCTGCCGCAGCGGGTGCAGCACGGTCACGCCGCCGAATTCCGCGCCGTGGGGCAGGTGCAGGCTCAGCATGTGGCTGCAGCCGCTGTGCTGGGCGCAGGCCACGGCCAGGCAGTCGCCGAAGTCGAGCTGGTGGCGCGCCTGCACGGCCCAGGCGGTCTCCAGCGTGGCGGCGTCGGTCTTCCAGGGCGCCCAGGTCTGGTAGCGGCGGATGGCGGCGCGCGCGTCGCCCTGCGGCATGGGCGTGGCCGCGGTGGTCACCTGGTCGTAGAACTCCACGAGCGCCTGGTTGCCGGTGCGGCCCGTGCGCGTGCGCCACAGCGCGTCCAGCCAGTCCAGCGTGGCGCGGTAGAGGTCGCCGCCGGCCACGTCTTCCGCCGCGATCAGCACGGAGGTGTCGACGAACACCGTCCCCATGGCGCTCATGCGGCGGCTCCGTTCCTTGGGCATTTTTGGCCTCCGGCGCGCTTCAGACTTGCGCTGCGCGCTTGCATTTCAGGAGCATCAGCCGCGGCCGGTCCCTGCCAGCCGCGCTCGTCCGTGCGCCAGGCGAGATAGGCGCGCTCGTAGGCGTCCTCGCGCTGCATCATCTCGGCCATGAAGTCGCCCACCATGCGCGAGACGCTGGTGCCGCGCCGGGCCGCCTCCACGCGCGCCCATTCGAGCACGCTGTCTTCGACGGTGATGGTGAGGTTCTTCACGGCGCCGATGGTACACGAAATTCGTGGAACACGAAATTCGTGTCGATTGCGCGGCCTTTGCGCGGGCACAAAAAAGCCATCCCGCGGGATGGCCCTTGCGCTGCGGCGGGGAAGCCCCCTACTACTTCAGCCGCATCTCCGCCGCGCGCGCATGCCCCTGCAGCCCCTCGCCGTGCGCCAGCACGCTGGCGATGCGGCCCAGCGCCTGGGCGCCCTGCTCGCTGACCTCGATGAGGCTGCTGCGCTTCTGGAAGTCGTACACGCCCAGGGGCGACGAGAAGCGCGCCGTGCCGCTCGTGGGCAGCACGTGGTTGGGGCCGGCGCAGTAGTCGCCCAGGCTTTCGCTGGTGTAGGCGCCGAGGAAGATGGCGCCCGCGTGCCTGAGCAGCGGCTCCCACTTGTGCGGGTCGCGGCTGGAGACTTCCAGGTGCTCGGGCGCGATGCGGTTGGAGATTTCGCAGGCTTCCTCCATGCTGCGCGTGTGGATCAGCGCGCCGCGGCCCGTGAGGCTCCTGGCGATGATCCCGGCGCGCGGCATCTGGGGCAGCAGGCGGTCGATCTCGCGCTGCACGGCGTCGATGTAGGCGGCGTCGGGGCACAGCAGGATGGACTGGGCGAGCTCGTCGTGCTCGGCCTGCGAGAACAGGTCCATGGCCACCCAGTCGGGCGGCGTGCTGCCGTCGGCCAGCACCAGGATCTCGCTCGGGCCCGCGATCATGTCGATGCCCACCTGGCCGAACACGCGCTTCTTGGCGCTGGCCACGTAGGCGTTGCCGGGGCCGGTGATCTTGTCCACCTTCGGCACGGTGGCCGTGCCGTGGGCCAGCGCGGCCACGGCCTGCGCGCCGCCGATGGTGAAGGCGCGCGTGACGCCGGCCACGCAGGCGGCGGCCAGCACCAGCGGGTTCTTCTCCCCTTTGGGCGTGGGCACGACCATGATGATTTCGGGCACGCCGGCCACATGGGCGGGGATGGCGTTCATGAGCACGCTGCTCGGGTAGGCCGCCTTGCCGCCGGGCACGTAGATACCCACGCGGTCCAGCGGCGTGACCTTCTGGCCCAGCAGCGTGCCGTCCTCGTCGCGGTAGCTCCAGCTCTCGCCGCAGGCCTTCTTCTGCGCCTCGTGGTAGCTGCGCACGCGCGCGGCGGCGGCGCTCAAGGCCTGGCGCTGCGCATCGGGCAGGCCGTCGTAGGCGGCCTTGAGTTCGGCCTGCGTGAGCTCCAGCGCGGCCACGCCGTCGGCCTGCAGGCCGTCGAAGCGCCGGGTGTAGTCGAGCACGGCCGCGTCGCCGCGCTGCTGCACGTCGGCCAGGATGGCGGCCACGCGTTCCTCGATGGCTGCGTCCTGGTCGGCCGACCAGTGCAGGCGGGCCGCGAAATCAGCCTCGAAAGTGGCTGAAACGGTTGACAGGCGGGCGGGAGCAGCTACGAATTGCATAGTATCAACCCTGGGGAACGGCGGAGGCGAACGCGTCGATGATGCGCTTGAGCGGCGCCTGCTTCAATTTCAGCGCCGCCTGGTTGACCACGAGGTGGGAGCTGATGTCCATGATCTGCTCCACCTCGACCAGGTTGTTGGCCTTGAGCGTGTTGCCGGTGGAGACCAGGTCCACGATGGCGTCGGCCAGGCCCGTGAGCGGCGCCAGTTCCATGCTGCCGTAGAGCTTGATCATGTCCACGTGCACGCCCTTGGCCGAGAAGAAGTCGCGCGCGATGCTGGTGTACTTGGTGGCCACCTTCAGGCGCGAGCCCTGGGTGACGGCGCCCTGATAGTCGAAGCCCGCGCGCACGGCCACGCTCACGCGGCACTTGGCGATCTTCAGGTCCAGCGGGCGGAACAGCCCCTGGCCGCCGTGCTCGATGAGCGAGTCCTTGCCCGCCACGCCCAGGTCGGCGCCGCCGTACTGCACGTAGGTGGGCACGTCGGTGGCGCGCACCAGCACCACGCGCACCTCGGGGCGGCTGGTGGGCAGGATGAGCTTGCGCGACTTCTCGGGGTCCTCCAGCACCTCGATGCCGGCGGCGGCCAGCAGCGGCAGGGTTTCCTCGAAGATGCGGCCCTTGGACAGGGCCAGGGTGATCTGCTGCGTCATTGGATTCTTTCGATGTCCGCGCCCAGGGCGCGCAGCTTGGTTTCCATGGCGTCGTAGCCGCGGTCCAGGTGGTAGATGCGGTCCACCAGGGTCTCGCCGCTGGCGATCAGGCCGGCGATCACCAGGCTGGCCGAGGCGCGCAGGTCGGTGGCCATGACGGCGGCGCCCGAGAGCCGCGCGCCGCCCGTCACCGTGGCCACGCGGCCGTCGATGGCGATCTGCGCGCCCAGGCGCGCCAGTTCGTTGACGTGCATGAAGCGGTTCTCGAAGATCGTCTCGGCCACCATGGCCGTGCCCTGCGCCACCACGTTCAGCGCCATGAACTGCGCCTGCATGTCGGTGGGAAAGCCCGGGTACTCGGTGGTGCGGAAGCTCTGCGCCTTGAGCTCGGCGCCGCCGGGGCTGGCGATGCGTATGCCGTCGCCCTCGGCCGCCACGCGCGCGCCGGCCTCCAGCAGCTTGTCGATGACCGCGTCCAGGTGGTCTGCGCGCGCATGGCGCAGGAAGGCCTCGCCGCCCGCGGCCGCCACGGCGCACAGGAAGGTGCCGGCCTCGATGCGGTCGGCCACCACCTGGTGCGTGCAGCCGGAGAGGCGCTCCACGCCCTGGATGCGGATGCGGCTCGTGCCATGGCCCTCGATGCGCGCGCCCATGGCGATGAGCATCTCGGCCAGGTCGGTCACCTCGGGCTCCTGCGCGGCGTTCTCCAGCACCGTCTCGCCCTCGGCCAGCGTGGCGGCCATGAGCAGGTTCTCGGTGCCGGTCACGGTGATCATGTCGGTGGTGATGCGCGCGCCGCGCAGGCGCCGCTGGCCTGCGGGCAGCTTGGCGATCATGTAGCCATGCTCGACCACGATGTGCGCGCCCATGGCCTGCAGGCCCTTGATGTGCTGGTCCACGGGGCGCGAGCCTATGGCGCAGCCGCCGGGCAGGGAGATCGTGGCCTCGCCGAAGCGCGCCAGCAGCGGGCCCAGGGCCAGCACCGAGGCGCGCATGGTCTTGACCAGCTCGTAGGGCGCCTCGGGGCTGAGCGCGTCGGGCGCGACGAAGCTCATGCCGCCGCGCTCGCCATGGGTCTCGGTCTTCACGCCCATGTTGTCGAGCAGGCGGCGCATGGTGCGCACGTCGTGCAGGCGCGGCACGTTGATCAGGTGCACGGGCTCGTCGGTGAGCAGGGCGGCGCACATCTCGGGCAGGGCCGCGTTCTTGGCGCCGGAGATGACGACCTCGCCGCGCAGGGTGCGGCCGCCGCGTACCAGTAGTTTGTCCATGGGCTTTTAATCAAATAGGGGCAAAACGCCCGTCCATAAAGCGCGAGCAGCTATCAAGCAAGGAGCATCAGGCCTGCTGCCGCGCCGCCGCCCACTCGGCCGGAGTGAAGGTCTTCATCGACAGCGCGTGCACCTCGTCGCGCTGCATCTTGTCGCCCAGCGTGGCGTAGACGCGCTGGTGGCGCTGTATCGGGCGCTTGCCCTCGAACTCGGCGGAGACGATGACGGCGTACCAGTGGCGGCCGTCGCCCTCGAGCGTGATGTAGTCGCAGGCCATGGCGGCGCTGATGATGTCTTTGATGTGGTCTGCAGTCATGGCGGGAAGGAATTCAGTTGCGGATCTTGTAGCCCGTGCGCAGCAGGCGCAGGGCCAGGAAGCTGACGGCAGCCCAAGCGCCGCCGACGATGGCCAGGCTGAGCCAGGGCGAGACGTCGCTCACGCCGAAGAAGCCATAGCGGAAGCCGTCGATCATGTAGAAGAACGGGTTGAAGCGGCTGGCATGCTGCCAGAAGGGGGGCAGCGAGTGGATGGAGTAGAACACGCCCGACAGGAACGTCATGGGCATGATGAGGAAGTTCTGGAACGAGGCCATCTGGTCGAACTTGTCGGCCCACAGGCCGGCGACCACGCCCAGCGTGGCCAGCAGCGCCGCACCCAGCAGGGCGAAGACGAAGACCCAGGGCAGCGCGCTGAACGCCGGCCGCGCGAAGGCCAGCGTGACGGCGAACACCCCCAGGCCGACGAGCAGCCCGCGCAGCACCGACGAGCCCACGTAGGCCGTGAACCAGGCCCAGTGCGACAGCGGGGTGAGCAGCACGAACACCAGGTTGCCCATGATCTTGCTCTGGATGAGGCTGGACGAGCTGTTGGCGAACGAGTTCTGCAGCATGCTCATCATCACCAGGCCCGGCACCAGGAAGGCGGTGTAGCTCAGCTGCCCGTAGACCTGCACGCGGTCCTCCAGCACGTGGCTGAAGATCAGCAGGTACAGCACGGCGGTGAGCACGGGCGCGGCCACGGTCTGGAAGGCCACCTTCCAGAAGCGCAGCACCTCCTTGTAGAACAGGGTCTGCCAGCCGGTCATGCCACGGCCTCCGCGGCTTCCGAACCCATCACCTTGATGAAAACGTCCTCCAGGTCGGCGCGGCGGATCTCCACGTCCTCGCTGGCCACGCCGGCCTCGCGCAGGGCCGCCAGGTGGTGCTCGATCTCGGCGGCGTCATGGGCGGGCAGCTGCACGATGCGCCCGGTCACGCGCGCGAGCCGCGCCAGCGCCGCGGGCAGCGGCGCATCGGTCTTGAACTGCAGCACGCTGGCGTTGGCGCTCTGCAGCAGCTCGGAGGTGCTGTCGAGCGCCACCACCCGGCCGTTCTTGAGCATGGCGATGCGCCCGCACAGCGCCTCGGCCTCCTCCAGGTAATGGGTGGTGAGCAGCACCGTATGGCCCTGCTTGTTGAGCCTGGCGATGAACTGCCACAGCGTCTGGCGCAGCTCCACGTCCACGCCGGCCGTGGGTTCGTCCAGCACGATGATGGGCGGCTTGTGCACCAGCGCCTGCGCCACCAGCACGCGCCGCTTCATGCCGCCCGAGAGCTGGCGCATGTTGGCCGTGGCCTTGTCGGCCAGGCCCAGGCTTTCGAGCAGTTCGTCGATCCAGGCATCGTTGTTCTTCACGCCGAAGTAGCCCGACTGCAGGCGCAGTGTCTCGCGCACGTTGAAGAACGGGTCGAACACCAGTTCCTGCGGCACCACGCCCAGGCACTGGCGTGCGCGCGCGAAGTCGGCCTGCACGTCGTGGCCCAGCACCGTCACGCGGCCCTGGGTGGCGCGCGACAGGCCGGCCAGGATGCTGATCAGTGTGGTCTTGCCCGCGCCGTTGGGCCCCAGCAGGCCGAAGAATTCGCCCTCCTCGATGTCCAGGCTGACGCCGTGCAGGGCCTGGAACGGCCCGCGGGGCGTGGGGAATGTCTTGGAAACGGATTGGAAGGATACGGCGGTCATGGGAACCGCGCATTCTAAGTCGCCGCCGCCGGACAGGCGCCTGCGGGGACATAGGCGGCGGGGGGCGGCCCACCCGGGGAGTCAACCTCCGGGCCAGGCGAAGATGCAGTCCCGGCCCTGCTGCTTGGCGCAGTAGAGCGCCCGGTCGGCGCGCGAGAACAGCGTGTCGAACGCCTGGTCGCCGCTCTCCAGGCTGGCGACGCCGAAGCTCGCGCTGATGCGCAGCTGCGGGCTCTGCCCGTCCACGCACAGGGAGCCAGCCGACACGCGGATGCGCTCGGCGATGCGCCGGGCGTCATCGAGGCCCGTGTCCGGCAGCAGGATGCAGAACTCCTCCCCGCCGGTGCGGGCGCACAGGTCTGCCTCGCGCAGCATGCTCTGGCAACAGGCTGCGAACGCGCACAGCACGCGGTCGCCCAGCGGGTGGCCGTAGCTGTCGTTGAAACGCTTGAAATGGTCGATGTCGATGGCGATCAGGGACAGCGGCGTGCCGTGCCTGCGGCTGCGCGCGAACTCGTGCCCGGCGCGTTCGCAGAAGCTGCGCCGGTTGGCCAGGCCCGTCAGGCCATCGGTGCTGGCCTGACGCCTGAGCTCCTCCTTGAGCTCGTGCAGCTCGGTGATGTCGGTGCTCAGGCCGATCACCGCCGGCGTGCCGTCGGGCGCGGGCAGGGGCACGACCACGCGCCAGTAGTGGCGCAGCCGCCCGCAGGCATCGACCACCGCCTCCTCGCTGCTCTGGCGCTGCCCCGATGCGAAGATCTTCTGGTCCATCGCCCAGAATCTGTCGGCCAGGTCGCGCGGCAGGAGGTCCGTGTCCAGGCTGCCGACGATGCGCTCGACCGGCAGGCCCAGGACGTCGGCCATATGCTGGTTGGCGTAGACGAAGCGCCGGTTGGCGTCCTTCATGTAGACCAGCGCGTCCACGTTGTCCAGGACGGTGTCGAGCAGCTCCTTCTGCTTGCGCACGCGGTCTTCCAGGCGCTTCTTCTCGGTGATGTCGTGCGAGATGCCCAGCATGCCGACGATGTTGCCCGCGGCGTCGCGCAGCGGCTTCTTCATGGACCAGTAGGTGCGCAGCTCGCCCGTGGCCTTGATGAGGTTGGTTTCCTCGCGCGCGATGGTCTCGCCACCGCGCAGCACGCGCGCATCGTTCTCACGAATGACTTGGTTGCTCTTCTCGCCGAAAAAGTGGCTGATGTCCTTGCCCAGCACGTAGTCCAGCGGATGCCCCAGCAGCTCCAGCACCAGGCGGTTGGCGTAGGTGTAGCACCCCTGCAAGTCGATGGTGTAGACGAAGGCCCCGACCTCGTCGAGCAGCTGGCGAAACGGATCGGGCGCCGGGCCGGAGGGTGCCGCACCGGGTTCGGGCTTGGACATGGTGGATTTTCGTGTTCAGCACGGCAAGTATCTCCCCGAAGGCCGGCACGCCGCCTTCGGGGTTCACCCCAACGAGGGCAGCAGCTCCTGCACGCCGTACAGGCCCGCCAGGCTGGCCAGCGCCGGCGGCAGGGCCTTGACCATGAAGCCCTTGCCCTCGGAAACGGCCACGCGGCGGCACTCCAGCAGCACGGCCAGGGCCGACGAGTCGAAGGTGGCCAGCGCCCCGGCATCGACCACCACCTGCTGCTCGCCCTGGGCCTTGAGCGCCTGCAGCAGCATGCGCAGGCTGACCGAGGCCTGGCGGTGCGTGAGTTCGGCAGGCAGTACCAGCATGCAGGCGCCCTCCGCGCTCACTTCGCGCCGGCGACGCCGGCGTTGGTGCCGGCATTGGCCTTGTTGCGCGCGGCCAGGGTCTCGATCAGGCCGTCCACGCCCTTGGCGTTGATCTCCTGGGCGAACTGGGGACGGTAGGTATCGACCAGCCACACGCCCAGCACGTTCAGGTTGTAGATCTTCCAGCCGCCGCCCTCGCCCGGGGTCTTTTCCAGGCGGTAGTCCAGCTGCACCGGATCGCCGCGGCCGCGGATCTCGGTGCGCACCAGCACGTCCGTATCCCCCGGCGCGGCGCGCAGCGGCTTGACGACGATGGTCTGGTCCGTGACCTGGCTCAGGGCGCCGGAGTAGGTGCGCACCAGCAGGGTCTTGAACTCGTCCTGCAGGCGCTTTTGCTGCTCGGGCGTGGCGCTGCGCCAGGCCGGCCCGACGGCGGCGGCCGTCATGCGGCGGAAGTTCACGTGCGGCAGGATGGCCTTGTTCACCAGCACCATGATCTTGTCCACGTCGCCGCTCTTGATGGACTTGTCATTGCGCACGGTCTCCAGCACGTCGGCCGACAGGCGCTTGATCAGCGCATCGGGCGCCTCGTCGGCGGCCAGCGCGGCCTGGTGCCAGGGCAGCCCGGCGGCCACCACCAGGGCGGCGGCCGATTGCATGAGGGTGCGACGGTTGGTCATGGGGAGATCCTTGCAGAGTTTTTGTTTTTTTGATTGTGGGGTGCGGGGCGCGCGCACATTGCGTCGCCCGCGTGCCGGGATGCAAGCAACTGCAACCATGCCCGCGGGGCGCCGCCGTCAATAGTCGTCGGGCAGCTTGCCGCCTTCCTCGTCGTCCGCGCCGGCTTTCGCCCCCCCACGCAGCTTGAGGTACACGTCGCGCGTGAAGCTGTAGGAGTCGAGCGCGGCCTCGTCGAGCACGCTGGTCGCGTGCAGCAGGCTGGCGCGCTTGTCCACGAAGCGAAGGCCAGAGAGCGAATTGCGCACCGGCACATCGTTTACATAACCCACCGGGTCGCCGACGAAGTAGTCCACGGGCAGGGCCGCCGTGTCGCGCACCGTGGACGGGCCCAGCAGCGGCAGCACCAGATAGGGGCCCGTGGGCACGCCCCAGCGCCCCAGCGTCAGGCCGAAGTCCTGCTTGTGGCGCTCTATGCCGGCCTCGCTCGCGATGTCCAGCAGCCCGCCCAGGCCGAAGACCGTGTTCGTGCTGAAGCGCACGAGGCTCTCGTAAGCCTCCAGGCCGCGCGCCTGCAGCAGGTTGTTGACGAACGACCAGGCGTCGCCCAGGTTGGCGAAGAAGTTACCCACGCCAGTGCGCACGGGCCTCGGCGTCACGTCGCGATACACGGTGGCCACGGGCTTGAGCACGGCCTTGTCCACGTTCTCGTTGAACCGGGTCATGCCGCGGTTGTAGGGCTCGAACGGGTCGGCCGGGTTGGCATTGGGGCCCGTGGCGCAGCCGGTGGCAAGGGCCGCGCCGAGCAGCAGCGCCGCCCAGCGCGCCGCCCGGGTTCTGGATCGTGAGTCAGTTGTCATTTTTTTCCACCTCCGCCCGCCGGAGCAGCGCCCTGCTCTGCCTTGCCGTAGAGGAACTGGCCGATCAGGTTTTCCAGCACCACGGCGGACTGCGTGTTCGTGACCATGCTGCCGTCGGCGAGGTTGTCCTCCTCCGCGCCGGGCTCGATTCCGATGTACTGGTCGCCCAGCAGGCCGCTGGTCAGGATCTTGAGCGAGCTGTCCTTGGGGAAAGCGTAGCGCTTTTCGATCTCCAGCGCCACGCGCGCCTGGTAGGTCTTGTCGTCGAAGCTGATCGACTGCACGCGCCCCACGACCACGCCGGCGCTGCGCACCGCCGCCTTGGGCTTGAGGCCGCCGATATTGTCGAAGCGCGCCGTGATCACGTAGCCGGAGCGGAAGTTGAGCTGGAGCAAGTTGGCCGACTGCAGGGCCAGGAAGACCAGCGCCGCGCCTCCGAGCAGGACGAACAGCCCGACCCAGATATCGTTCTTGGAATGCTGCATGGTGAATTTCCTCGGCGGCGGTGGCTGCCGCTCCTCAAATACTGAACATCAGTGCCGTGAGGACGAAGTCCAGCCCCAGCACGGTGAGCGATGCCATGACCACGGTGCGCGTGGTGGCGCGCGAAACGCCCTCGGGCGTGGGCTTGGCCATGTAGCCCTGCAGCACCGCGATGAAGGTGACGGCCACGCCGAACACGACGCTCTTGACAACGCCGTTGCCCACGTCCTTCCAGACGTCGACGCTGCTTTGCATCTGCCCCCAGAAGGCGCCGCCGTCCACGCCGATCAGCACCACGCCGACCAGCCAGCCGCCGATCACGCCCACGGCGCTGAACACCGCCGCCAGGAGCGGCATGGCGATCACGCCGCCCCAGAAGCGCGGCGCCAGGATGCGCTGCACCGGGTCCACGGCCATCATCTCCATGGCCGAGAGCTGCTCGCCCGCGCGCATGAGGCCGATCTCGGCCGTGAGCGAGGTGCCCGCGCGGCCGGCGAACAGCAGCGCCGTGACCACGGGTCCGAGCTCGCGCACCAGCCCCAGCGTGACCACCAGGCCCAGCGAGTTGGCCGAGCCGTAGAGCTGCAGCACGTTGTAGCCCTGCAGCGCCAGCACGAAGCCCACGAACAGGCCCGACATGGCGATGATGGACAGCGAATAGTTGCCCAGGAAGTGCACCTGGTCGCGCACCAGACCGAAGCGCCGCATGGCCGTGCCGAACAGGCCCACGAGGCGCACGAACAGGCGCGCGCCCATGCCGAGGTCCGCCAGCTTGCTGCGCACGGCATAGCCCACGTGCGACGGCCGCCACCAGCTCATGGCGTACCTCCGTCCTGGTGCTGCGCGCCGACGGGGCCGAAGTCCTGGGCCACGCTGGGGCCGGGGTAGTGGAACGGCACGGGCCCCGTGGGCAGCGCGTGCACGAACTGGTGCACCAGCGGGTCGGTGCTGGCGCGCACCTCCTCGGGCGTTCCCTGCGCAGCCACGGCGCCGGGGCCGAGGATGATGACGTGGTCCGCCAGGCGGAAGGTCTCCTCCAGGTCGTGCGAGACGACGATGGTGGTCAGGCCCATGGCGTCGCCCAGCTGGCGGATGAGCTGCGCGGCCGTGCCCAGCGAGATCGGGTCCAGCCCCGCGAAGGGCTCGTCGTACATGATGAGCTCGGGGTCGAGCGCGATGGCGCGCGCCAGCGCCACGCGCCGCGCCATGCCGCCGGAGATCTGGCTGGGCATCAGGTCGCGCGCGCCGCGCAGGCCCACGGCGTGCAGCTTCATAAGCACGATGTCGCGGATCAGCTCCTCGGGCAGGTCGGTGTGCTCGCGCAGCGCAAAGGCCACGTTGTCGAACACGCTCATGTCGGTGAACAGCGCGCCGAACTGGAACAGCATGCCCATGCGCCGGCGCGCGGCATAGAGCTGCTGCATGTCCATGCGGCCCACGTCCTGCCCGGCCACCAGCACCTCGCCCTGCTGCGCGCGCTGCTGCCCGCCGATCAGGCGCAGCACCGTGGTCTTGCCGCCGCCCGACGCGCCCATGAGCGCCGTGACCTTGCCGCGCGGCACGGTGAGCGACAGGTCGCGCAGGATCACGCGCTCGCCGTACCCGAAGGTGACGTTGCGCAGTTCCACGAAGGCGTCGCTGGATGCGGAGGATTGGGGTGGCATGGTGGACAACAATGGGACCGCCGGGGCCCAGGCCGCGCGGCGAACCTCGCATCATAGGGGAAACCCTTCGCCTTCCGCTGCGCACTCCATAGAACCTATGGTTTTAATGCAGTGAATAGCTATAATCATTGGTTCGAAAAAATGTCACGCCCCGGCTCCCGGCCAGGGCGGATTGCTGTCAGCGTTGCATGGGCGTATCGATGCGCACAACGGAACGAAGGCGCGGCAATGAGCCAGCGACATTCCTTTCCTTCCGTCACGCGCCTGCCGCCGCAGCAGCGTGCCGGCCGGTACCCGGCGGGGCACTTCCCCCGGCCGTGGTAGCGGTTTTTGCCACCTCCTCGCAAAAAGGGAAAAGGTTCCAGACCCATGAAAAACCTCCAGTCCGTCGTCCCCATACCTCCTGCAGCCACCCAGCGCAAGGCCTCCGGCCTGCACCTGATCGGCGACCTGTATGGCTGCCTGTGCGACAGCCGCCTGATGCTGGACGCCGCCCACCTGGAATCGTTCTGCAAGGAGCGCGTGGCCGCGGCCGGCCTGAGCACCGTGGGCACCCTGTTCCACAGCTTTGGCGAGGGCGGCGGCGTGACCGGCGTGGTGGTGCTGGCCGAGTCGCACCTGTCCATCCACACCTGGCCCGAGTCGGGCTACGTGACGCTGGACGTGTACGTGTGCAACTACACCGAGAACAACCGGCCCAAGGCCGAGCGGCTGTTCGGCGACCTGCTGGCCGCATTCAATCCGAACGATCCCCACCTGCACCGCGTCGACCGCGCCTGATGAGCGGTACTCCTGCCGCGCAGGCCACGCGCTACGTGGCCGAGCGCCTGAACGCCGATTTCGGCTTCTACCTGAGCTGCGGCCGCCTGCTTGCCGAGCGCCGGTCGGCCTGGCAGCACATCGAGGTCTTCGACAACGCCCAGTTCGGCCGCGTGATGCGCATCGACGGCTGCTTCATGACCAGCGAGCGCGACGAGTTCTTCTACCACGAGCCCATGGTGCACCTGCCCGCCATCGCCCATCCGGGCGTGCGCCGCGCGCTCGTCGTGGGCGGCGGCGACGGCGGCGCGGCCGAGGAACTGCTCAAGCTGCCGGACATGCAGCAGGTGGTGCTGGCCGAGCTCGACGCCGAGGTGGTCGCCATGGCGCGCGAGTGGCTGCCCTCCATCCACCGCGGCGCGTTCGGCGACCCGCGCCTGCAGCTGCGCCTGGGCGATGCGCGCGGCCTGCTCGCGGAGGACGGCGAGCGCTTCGACCAGATCGTGCTGGACCTGACCGACCCCTTCGGCCCCGCCGTGGAGCTGTACACCGTGGAGTTCTACGCGGCCTGCCGCCGCGCGCTGAACCCCGGCGGGGTGCTCTCGCTGCACCTGGGCTCGCCCATCCACCTGCCCGAGACCATGACGCGCATCGCCGCCTCGGTGCGCGCGGTGTTTCCCATCTTCCGCCCCTACCTGCAGTACGTGCCGCTGTACGGCACGCTGTGGTGCATGGCCATGGCGTCCAGCAGCACCGACCCGGCCCTGCTCGGCGCGGGCGAAGTGGACGCGCGCATCGCCGCGCGCGGCCTGCGGGACCTGCAGCTCTACAACGGCGCCATGCACCAGGCGCTGCTGGCCCAGCCCAACTTCGTGCGCGCGCTGCTGGCGCGGCCCGCGCGGCCGCTGCGCAGCGGGGACGTGCTGGACGAGGTGCGCGACCCGTCGGAGCTGCCGCCCGTCACGGTGACGACGGGTTGATCCTCGAAAAAGAGAGCTGCTCCCGCTTGCCCCTACTGATTTTCAGCATGGAAACATGTTGAAATCATTGAAGGACAAGCGGGAGCAGCTCTTCTTTTTGATCAATGCGCCTCGCCGAACATGCGGTGGTGCAGGCGCCGCAGCGACCACCACACGCTGGCCGCGACCAGCGGGATCGCCACGGCCGCCGTGCTCTCGGGCGAGAAGGGCCAGCCGATCTTCTGCGCGCCCTTGGCCAGGTAGCTCACCAGGCCGACGATGTAGTAGGTGATGGCCGCCACCGACAGCCCCTCCACCGTGGACTGGAGCTTGAGCTGCAGGTCGCCGCGCCGGTTCATCGCGGCCAGCAGGGCCTGGTTGTTCTGCTGCTGCTCGATCTCCACGCGCGTGCGCAGCAGGCTGCTCATGCGCGAGACGCGCTCCGACAGCGCGTTCTGCCGCCGCGCGGCCCAGGCGCAGGTGCTGCGCGCGGGGCTCAGGCGCCGCTCCATGAATTCGCCGATGGTCTGCAGGCCCGCGAGCCGCGATTCGGCGATGTCCTGGATGCGCCGGTCCACCAGTTCGAAATACGCGCTGCTGGCCGAAAAGCGCGAGTGCGTGGCCGCGTACTGCCCCTCGACCTGCCCCGCCAGCCGCGTGAGGCGGTCGAGCAGCGCGGGCTCGGCGTCGCGGCGCGAACTGCGTATGGCCTCGGCCAGCGCGGCCAGTTCGCGCTCGGCGCTGGCCAGGGCGGCGCCGGCCTCGCGCGCGGCGGGCAGGCCCAGCAGGGCCGCCATGCGGTAGGTCTCGATCTCCAGCAGCTGCTGCACCAGCCGGCCCAGGCGCTGGGGCGAGAGCGCCCCGGCCACGAGCAGCATGCGCGAGAAGCCGTCGGCATGGATGGCGAAGTCGGTGTAGACCTCGCCCTGCCCCTCGGCCACGGCCGAGGCGACGAGCGACTCCTCGCGCAGCCAGCCGCGCTGCGCCGGCGTGGCGGGCCAGCCGCTGCCCGCTGCCACCCACAGGTGCAGCGCGCACAGGCACTCGCCGGGCAGCAGCGCGAGCCAGTCGCGCGGCACGGCCTCCAGCGCCGCCGCGGGCGCGCGCCCCTCCCCGGCCTGGATGCCGCCCGCCGGCACGACCGTGAAGGTCCAGGTGACGAACTCGGTGTGCAGCTCCCAGCGGATGCGGAAGGCCCCCAGGTCCACGCGCAAATGGGTGGTGTGCGCGTCCGGCGGGGCCAGATGGTGGTTGCGCAGCAGCGCCGCCAGGTGGGCGCGGCTGGCGTCGCGGCCCGCCGCGTCGGCCAGCATCGCGATGTGCGAGATCGCCAGCGGCGCGGCCAGCGCCTCGGGGGGGCGGGCATGGACTTCGTTGTGCAGCAGCACGCGCTGTGCGTGCTGGGGAGGGAGCGGGGCGAGGTTCATGGACGTTTGAATGTCGATTCGGCCTACAGCATGTGTTCCAGGAACGCCCGCGCGCGCTCGTGCCCCGGGTCGGCGAAGAACTCCTGCGCAGGGCGCGCCGTGATCAGCTCGCCCTGGTCCATGAAGGCCACGCGGTGCGCCACCTCGCGCGCGAAGCCCATCTCGTGCGTGACCACCAGCATGGTCATGCGCTCGTCGGCCAGTTCGCGCATGGTACGCAGCACCTCGCCGGTGAGCTCTGGGTCGAGCGCCGAGGTGGGCTCGTCGAACAGCATGATGTCCGGCTGCATGGCGAGCGCCCGCGCGATGGCCACGCGCTGCTTCTGTCCGCCCGACAGGCGCGCGGGGTAGTTGCCGCGCTTGGGCAGAAGGCCCACCTTGTCCAGCAGCTTCTCGGCGCGGGCGACGGCCTCGGCGCGCGGCACGCCCTGCACGACCATGGGCGCCTCGATCAGGTTCTCCAGCACCGTGAGGTGCGGGAACAGGTTGAAGTGCTGGAACACCATGCCGGTCTTGGCGCAGATACGGCGCAGCTCGGCGTCGCTCGCGTAGGCGCAGCGGCCCTGCGCGTCGGTGGTGGCGAGCGTCTGGCCCTCGATGGCGACGTGGCCGCTGTCGATGGTCTCCAGGTGGTTCAGGCAGCGCAGGAAGGTGCTCTTGCCCGAGCCCGAGGGGCCGATGACCGCGACCACCTCGCCGCGCGCCACCCGCAGCGACACGCCGCGCAGCACCTCGTTGTGGCCGAAGCGCTTGCGCACGTCGCGCGCGTCGATCATCGGCGCCTCATTCATCGTATTTGGCATAGCGTTTCTCCAGCCGCTGGAAGCCCCAGGTCAGCACCAGCGTCATCAAGAGGTAGAAGGCCGCGGCCACGATGAAGGGCGTGGTGGTGAAGTCGCGCTGCACGATGCCGCGCGCGGCGCGCAGCAGGTCGTTGAGGGCGAGCACGTAGATGAGGGACGTGTCCTTGACCAGGGTGATGGTCTCGTTGCTCATGGGCGGCAGGATGGAGCGCACCATCTGCGGCAGCACGATGCGGCGCATGGTCTGGCCGTAGCTCATGCCCAGCACCTTGGCGGCCTCGTACTGGCCCCGGTCCACGGACTGGATGCCTGCGCGGAAGATCTCGGCGAAGTAGGCCGCGTAGTTCAGCGCAAAGGCAGTGACGGCCGCCGGAAAATCCGGCAGGCGCACGCCGACCACGGGCACGAAGGGCAGCGCGAAGTAGATGAACAGCATCTGCAGCATCAGCGGCGTGCCGCGCATGAGCCAGATGTAGCCGTTCACCGCGCCCGACAGGGGCGCGAAGCGCGACACGCGCGCCAGCGCCAGCGCCAGGCCGAGCGGCACGGCCAGCGCCAGCGTGATGACGAACAGCTTCAGGGTGACGGCGGCGCCCTGCGCCAGCGGTCCCAGAAGGGAGAAAACGTAGTCCATGCCCATCGCCCCATGAACGTAAAAACACCGGCAGGCCGATGGTTGGCACTGCCGGTGCGCTTGAACCCGAAGGCTGCGTTACTTGATGATGTTCTTGCCGAACCACTGCTCGGCGATCTTGGCCGCGGCGCCGTCGGCCTTCATGTCGGCCAGCGCCTTTTCGAGCTTGCCGTGCAGGTCGGTGTCGTCCTTGCGCAGGCCCACGCCGTATTCCTCGGTGCCGAAGTTGTCGCCCAGCACTTCGTACTGGCCGGGCTTCTTGGCCACGTAGTAGCGGCCCACCACCTCATCGACCACCACGGCCTCCAGTCGGCCGGTGGTCAGGTCCATCAGCGCGGTCACGTTGTCGCCGAAGGTCTTGAATTCCTTGAAGGACTTGAAGACCGCCTCTTCCTTCTTGATGGCATCGACGGCGCTGGAGCCTTCCTGCGCGCCGACCACCTTGCCGGCCAGGTCGGCCTTGGCCTTGATGGCGGAGCCGGCGGGCACCACGATGATCTGGTGGTTCTCCATGTAGGGCGCGGTGAACAGGATGTTCTGCTTGCGCTCCTCGGTGATGGTCAGGCCGTTCCACAGCGCATCGACGCGCTTGCCGGACAGCTCGGCCTCCTTGGCGCTCCAGTCGATGGGCTTGAACTCCACCGTGAGGCCCAGGCGCTTGGCGGCCTCCTTGGCCATGTCGATGTCGAAGCCCACCAGCTCGTTCTTCTCGTCGCGAAAGCCCATGGGCGGGAAGTTGTCGTCCAGGCCCACCACGATCTTGGTCACTGCGGCAACGGGGGCCGGTGCGGGCTCGGGCGCGGCGGCAGGGGCGCTCTCCTGCTTGGAGCAGGCGGCCAGCAGGACGCCCAGGGACAACAGGGCAACGGCGGCGATCTTCTTCATGGCGGTGCGGTTCTTGAAAAAAGTGGAGAAAGAGAACCGGGGATTTTCCCACCGATGCAGGCCATCCCCCGGTTTCAAGAAAAATTGGCCTGCAGCGCCCGCCCATGAAGCGCAAGCAGCTATGAAAAATACAGCACCACGGGATCGGCCGCTATTTCTGGCCGCAGCCCGGCAGCACGAAGCGCCCCTCGCGCAGCGCGCGCATCAGCAGGTCGGGCGTGGCGCGGATGTGCGCTTCCAGCGCCAGCGCGGCGCGCGCCTCGCGGCCCTCCATGGCGGCCTGGAAGATCTCGGCATGCTCCCCATGCACGTCGCGCACGCTGCCCGGCAAGGTCATCGCGCAGCAGCGGTAGCGTTCCATGTGGCGCGCGAGCAGGCGCAGCGTGCGCAGCGTCCAGGGCGAGGCGAAGCCCGCGAGCAGGGCTTCGTGGAAGCTCTGGTTCTGCACCTCCCACACCTGGCGCCGGTGTGCGGCCAGGGGCTGCTCCTGCGCCGCCACGGCCTCGAAGGCGGCCGCCAGCCCCTCGCGCCAGGCCGCGCCGCCCGCGCGGATGGACTGGCGCAGCGCCTCGGTCTCGATCTGCACGCGCAGCCGCGTGAGGTCCTCCAGCTCTTCGAGCGCGATGGGCGCCACGCGAAAGCCGCGCTGGCCCTCGACGGTCACCAGCGCGTCGCTGACCACCCGCGTGAGCGCCTCGCGCAGCGTGCCCGCGCTGACGCCGTAGCGCGCCTTGAGGTGTTCCACGCGCAGCTTTTCGCCGGGGACGAGCTGCCCGGTCACGATGTCGCCGCGCAGTTGCTCGTAGGCATGTTCGATCAGGGTGCGCGCCGACGGCGCGGGGGTATCGGTGGCGCACGGGGCGCTGCGTTTGGCCATTCAGGATTCCCGTATCTTGTTCAGGCGGTAGCTCAGTTGCGGCCGCGTCAGGCCCAGCAGGCGCGCCGCCGCCGCCAGGTTGCCGTGGCTGCGCTCCACGGCGGCTTCGATCAGGTCGGTCTCCAGGGCCTGCAGGTCGAGCCTGTCGGACAGCAGGCGCTCGATGAGCGTGGCGTCGCAGGCGCTGGAGTGGGCCTCGCCCAGGCGGCCCGAGGCCTGCAGGGTGTGGGCCGGCGCGGCCGGGGGGGCGCCGGCGCCGTCGGGGAACAGGTGCGCCGCGTCCACGGGCTGGCCCGGGTCGGCCAGGATCACGCCGCGCTCGATCAGGTTCTCCATCTCGCGCACGTTGCCCGGCCAGGCGTACTGGCGCAGCGCGTGCAGGGCGCGGTCGGTGAGGCCGCCGATGTGCTTGTCGTGCAGCGCGGCGAAGCGTTGCAGCAGGTGCCGGGCGAAGGGCTCGATGTCGTCCTGGCGCTCGCGCAGCGGCGGGATGCGGATGGGGTAGACGTTCAGGCGGTAGTACAGGTCCTGGCGGAAGCTCCCGGCGCGCACCGCGTCCAGCAGGTCCACATGCGTGGCGGCCACCAGGCGCACGTCCACCTGGCGCGGCTGGGTGGCGCCCAGGCGCTCCACCTGCCCGTCCTGCAGCACGCGCAGCAGCTTGGCCTGGGCGGACAGCGGCAGCTCGCCCAGCTCGTCCAGGAACAGCGTGCCGCCGTGCGCGCGCTCGAAGCGCCCGGCGCGCGCCGCATCGGCGCCGGTGTAGGCGCCCTTCTCGGTGCCGAAGAGCTCGGATTCGACCAGATTGCCCGGCAGCGCCGCGCAGTTCACCGCCACGAAAGGCTTGGCGGCGCGCGGGCTCAAAGCGTGCAGGGCGCGCGCGAAGCGCTCCTTGCCCACCCCGGTCTCGCCCGTGAGCAGCACCGTGACCTGCGTGCCCGCCGCCTTGCGCAGCAGCTGCGTGGCGGCGGTGAAGCCGGGCGAGCGCCCGATGAGCGGGCCCAGGGCATCGGCGGGCGGCTCGGGCAGGTCCTCGGCCCGTATGGCCGCGGGCCAGGCAGGCAGGGTGCGCGGCCCATCGGACGGCGCCTGCGCCTGCTCCAGGACTTCCGGGGCGTAATCGCCGGCCAGTTCCGCGCCGTCGGGCCAGTCCTGCACCGGGCGGCCCTCGATGCGGCAGTGCGCGTGGCCGCAGGCGGTGCACTGCACTTCCTTGTAGAGCACGGTGCGGCCCATGAAGCCGCTGGTGTAGCCCGAGGCATAGCCCAGCAGCGTCCAGCACACCGGGGCGCTCTGCGGGCCGAAGTCGCGCACGTGGGTCTCCACCTCCCATGAATGCTGCCAGCGGAAGATGCCGTGGAAGTGGCCGCTGGCCGCGTCCAGCTCCAGCAGCTCGGGCGTGACCTGCGCGGCCCCCTGCAGCATGTGCAGCTGCGGGCCGACGCTGAACATGGCGAACTGGTCGGCGCTGGGGCGCAGCTGCCGCGCCAGCGCCGCGTCGCGCTCGCCCGAGGCGTAGCCCACGCGCAGCAGCAGGCGGCGCGCGCCGGTGGGGCCGAGGGTATGCACCAGCTCGCGGCGCAGGGTGCCCAGCGAGGCCGCGTGCAGCAGCACCATGCGCTGGCCCGCCAGCCAGATGCGGCCGTCGGCCGCGGAGAACTGGATCTGGCGCCGCAGGTCGGCATCCGAGGGCAGTGCGGGGAGGGAGGGCATGCGCCAGATTATCGAGAAAAGTATTTCTGGCGCAAGATGGAGTTTCCTCCCGTATCTCATCAAATGGTGAATTGGGCCGGTAACGTGGTGTGCAAATCATCAAGTTGCATCGTGGCATGGGGTATTTGGCAGCCTGTGGCGCGGGTGGGCAGGGTATGTGAATCGGCTCGTTTCTTAGGGGTTTACCCGGAAATTATCGAGATTTCTGGGTTGATGCGCTCATCCTGGCACATGTCCTGCATAGACCCGGGCATGAGCACCACGCCAACCCCTTCCGACGACGCCTGGGATGTCCAGCGCCGCTTCATCCGCATCGTGCAGGAGCACGCCAGCGGCATGGTGGAGTTCGAGTTCGCCGTGGGCGAGCCGCAGCTCTACGTGGAGATGGTGATGCCGCGTCCGCAGTTCGAGGAGTTCTGCGCCATGCAGGCGGTGGTGCCCACGCGGGGCCGCCTGCCGGAGCACGGCGAGGGCAGCGCCGAGCACGAATGGGACTGGAACCTGCGCGATGCCCGCGAGCGGCATTTCCGCCAGGAGCCCTGACGTCCCGCCACCGCTTTCCATTCCGAAAACACCCTAGGAGACAAGCCCCATGCAAATCGACCTGCGCACCGTCAGCATCACGCCGCTGCGCCAGACCTACGACCACATCGCCCGGCGGCTGGGCGCGGACAAGCCGGCCTCGCGCTACATCGAGGCCACGATGGACGTGCAGCCCCAGGCCAACTTCCACTACCGCCCCACCTGGGACCCCGAGCACGAGCTGTTCGACGCCTCGCGCACCCGCATCGTGATGCAAGACTGGTACGCGCTCAAGGACCCGCGCCAGTTCTACTACGGCACCTACGCCCAGGCGCGCGCCCGCCTGCAGGAGACGGCGGAGGCGGACTTCGAGTTCGTCGAGTCGCGCGGCCTGGCCGACCGCTTCGACGACACGGCGCGCCGCACGGCGCTGGATTTCTATGTGCCGCTGCGCCACGTGGCCTGGGGCGCGAACATGAATGGCGCCTACCAGTGCGCCTATGGGCACGGCACCGCCATCACCCAGCCCTGCCTGTACGCCGGCATGGACCAGCTCGGCATCGCCCAGTACCTCACGCGCCTGGGCCTGCTGCTGGGCAACCAGGGCGAGCTGGAGGCGGGCAAGCAGGCCTGGCTGGAGGCACCCGCCTGGCAGGGCCTGCGCCGCCTGGTGGAGGACACCTGGGTGCTCAAGGACTGGTTCGAGCTGTACGTGGCGCAGAACGTGGCGCTGGACGGCATTCTGTTCGGCCTGGCCTACCGCGAGGTGGACGTCGTGCTGTCCGAGCAGGCCGGCCCCACGGTGTCCATGCTCACGCGCTTCCAGGCCGAGTGGTTCCAGGACGCGAACAAGTGGGTGGACGCCGTCATCAAGACCGCCGCCACCGAAAGCGCCGAGAACCAGGCCCTGCTGGGCCAGTGGTACGCCCACTGGCGCGCCCGCGTGCAGGAGGCGCTGGCGCCGGTGGCGCGCCTGGCGCTGGGCGACGCCGGCGATGCCGCTTTGGCGCGCGCCGTGGCCGCCGTCGATGCGCGCATGCACAAATCCGGCCTGGCCGTCTGAAGCCCCCGCAGGAGAGCACCCCATGTCCAATGTATTCATCGCCTTCCAGAAGAACGAGGAAACGCGCGCCATCGTCGACGCCATCGTCGCCGACAACCCGCAGGCCATCGTCAACCAGCAGCCCGCCATGGTGAAGATCGACGCCCCGGGCCGCCTGGTGATCCGCAAGAGCAGCATCGAGCAGGAGATCGGGCGCGAGTTCGACCTGCAGGAGATGCACGTGCACCTCATCACCCTGTCGGGAAACATCGACGAGACCGACGACGAGCTCAGCCTGACCTGGAATCAGTGAACCCGCGAACACAAGGAGACAGACCATGGATATGAAAGCCAGCAAGAAGCTGGGCCTGAAGGAGCGCTACAACCTCATGACGCGCGACCTGGCCTGGACGCCCACCTACCAGGCGTTGAAGGACGTGTTCCCGTACACGGAGTACGAGGGCATCAAGATCCACGACTGGGACAAGTTCGAGGACCCGTTCCGCATGACGATGGATTCGTACTGGAAGTACCAGGCCGAGAAGGAACGCAAGCTCTACGCCATCATCGATGCCTTCACGCAGAACAACGGCCACCTGGGCGTGACGGACGCGCGCTACATCAACGCGCTCAAGCTGTTCCTCACCGGCGTGAGCCCGCTGGAATACATGGCGCACCGGGGCTTCGCCCACGTGGGCCGCCAGTACCCCGGCGCCGGCCCGCGCGTGGCCTGCCTGATGCAGAGCCTGGACGAGATCCGCCACTCGCAGACGCAGATCCACTCGCTGTCCAACTACAACAAGCACTACAACGGCTTCGCCAACTGGCGCCACCAGCACGACCGCGTGTGGTACCTGTCGGTGCCCAAGAGCTTCTTCGACGACGCCGTGAGCGCCGGGCCGTTCGAGTTCATCGTGGCCATCGGCTTCGCGTTCGAATACGTGCTCACCAACCTGCTGTTCGTGCCCTTCATCAGCGGCGCGGCCTACAACGGCGACATGGGCGCCATGGCCTTCGGCTTCTCGGCGCAGTCCGACGAGTCGCGCCACATGACGCTGGGGCTGGAGATCATCAAGTTCATCCTGGAGCAGGACCCGGACAACCTGCCCATCGTGCAGGCCTGGCTGGACAAGTGGTTCTGGCGCGGCTACCGCGTGCTCACGCTGGTGGCCATGATGATGGACTACATGCTGCCCAAGCGCGTGATGAGCTGGAAGGAAGCCTGGGAGACCTACGCCGAGCAGAACGGCGGCGCCCTGTTCGCCGACCTGGCGCGCTACGGCATCAAGGTGCCGAAGGGCTGGGAACAGGCCTGCAAGGACAAGGACCACCTGAGCCACCAAGCCTGGAACGTGTTCTACAACTACGGCGCCGCGGCCCCTTTCCACACCTGGGCGCCGAGCGAGGCCGACATGAAGTGGCTCAGCGAGAAGTACCCCGACACCTTCGACAAGTACTACCGCCCGCTGTGGGAGCACTACGCGAAGGAGCAGGCCGAGGGCCGGCGCTTCTACAACAAGACGCTGCCCATGCTGTGCCAGACCTGCCAGATCCCGATGTTCTTCACCGAGCCGGACGACCCCACCAAGATCGCCTACCGCGAGAGCGACTGGCGTGGCCAGAAATACCACTTCTGCTCCGACGGCTGCAAGCACATCTTCGACAACGAGCCCGAGAAGTACGCCCAGAGCTGGCTGCCCGTGCACCAGATCTACCAGGGCAACTGCTTCCCCGAGGACGCCGACCCGTCCAAGCCCGATTTCGATCCGCTGATGGAGGTGCTGCGCTGGTACCGCATGGAGTTCGGGCGCGACAACCTGGACTACGCCGACTCCGAGGACAAGAAGAACTTCGAGGCCTGGCGCGCGCAATCCACCAGCAACTGATGCGCAAGGCGCAGCCCGGGCCCCGGGCTGCGCGGCGCACCCCACTACACGACACACGACAGGAGACAAGTCCATGGCCGTCACATCCGCCGCCCCCTACGACTTTCCGCAGCAGGACACCGCCGACAAGTTCCCCGCGCCGCTGCTGTACATCGGCTGGGAAGACCACAAGATGTTCTGCGCGCCGTTCTGCGTGCCCATGCCGCCCTCTACCCGGTTCGGCGACATGGTGCAGGGCGCGCTGCCCGGCATGTTCGGCGCGCACCCCGACTTCGCGCGCATCGACTGGAACCGGGCCGAATGGTTCGTCTCGGGCCAACCCTTCACGCCCGACATGGACAAGACCATGGCCGAGAACGGCCTGGGCCACAAGAGCGTGATCCGCTTGCGCACGCCCGGGCTGACCGGCCTGGGGGGGACCTGCTTCTGAGGCAAACCGGCCTCCAGCCCTCCCCTGACAAGCGCAAGCAGCTATTGAATTTGAAGTCTGTGAGTACGCCATGAGCCACCAGCTCACCATTGAACCGCTCGGCCAGGTGATCGAGGTCGAGGAAGGCCAGACCCTCCTCGACGCCGCCCTGCGCGCCGGCATCTACCTGCCCCACGCCTGCTGCCACGGGCTGTGCGGCACCTGCAAGGTCCAGGTCGCCGACGGCGACATCGAACACGGCGAGGCCAGCGGTTTCGCGCTCATGGACTACGAGCGCGACGAGGGCCTGTGCCTGGCCTGCTGCGCCACGCTGGAGTCCGACGCCGTGATCGAGGCCGAGATCGACGACGAGCCCGACGCACAGAACCTGCCCGTGCAGGACTTCGCGGGCGTGGTCTCGCGCATCGAGGATCTCACGCCCACCATCAAGGGCGTGTGGATCGAGCTGGACGCGCCCATCGTCTTCCAGGCCGGGCAGTACATCAACCTGCAGATCCCGGGCGAAAGCCAGCCGCGCGCCTTCTCCATCGCCAGCAGCCCGGCGCAGGCCAGCGAGATCGAACTCAACATCCGCCTGGTGCCCGGCGGCAAGGGCACGGGCTGGGTGCACCAGCAGCTGCGCCCGGGCGAGCGCGTGCGCCTGTCCGGCCCCTACGGGCGCTTCTTCGTGCGCGCCTCGGCGCACGGCAAGGAAGGTCTGGGCTACCTGTTCCTGGCCGGCGGCTCGGGCCTGTCGAGCCCGCGCTCCATGGTGCTGGACCTGCTGGCCGCCGGCGGCGACAAGCCCATCACCCTGGTCAACGGCGCGCGCGCGCAGGACGAGCTGTACCACCACGCCGAATTCCTGCAGCTGGCCGCCGAGCACCCGCGCTTCACCTACGTGGCGGCGCTCTCGGGCGAGCCCGAGGACAGCGGCTGGCAGGGCGCGCGCGGCTTCGTGCACGAGGCCGCCAAGGCGCACTTCGGCAACGACTTCCGCGGCCACAAGGCCTACCTGTGCGGCCCGCCCCTGATGATCGACGCCTGCATCACCACGCTGATGCAGGGCCGCCTGTTCGAGCGCGACATCTACACCGAGAAGTTCATCTCGGCCGCCGACGCGCAGCAGGTGCGCAGCCCGCTGTTCAAGAAGATCTGAGGCAGGCCATGGCGAGCTACACCGTCACCATTGCAGAGACCGGCGAAAGCTACCGCTGCCTCGACGAGCGCTCCGTGCTCGAAGGCATGGAGGCGCTGGGCCGCAAGGGCATACCCGTGGGCTGCCGCCAGGGCGGCTGCGGCGTGTGCAAGGTGCAGGTGCTCGAAGGCGCGTATTCCAAGCGCGTGATGAGCCGCGCCCACGTGAGCGCCGAGGAAGAAGCCGGCGGCTGCGTGCTCTCGTGCCGCATCAAGCCCAGCAGCGACCTGCGCGTGAGCGTGGTCGGCGCGATGAAGAAGAACGTATGCCGCCCGCAAGAGCGGGCGGCGCCCTCCCTTTCCACCCCCTGAAACAACGTAAAGGAGACACACCATGGCAATGACAGGCGTTTTGCGCCCCGGACACGCACAGCTGCGCGTGCTGGACCTGGAGGAATCGGTGAAGTGGTACACCGACGTCATGGGCCTCGTGCCCATGGGCCGCGACAAGCAGGGCCGCGCGTACTTCAAGACCCGCGCCGAGCGCGACCACAACAGCGTCATCCTGCGCCAGGCCGACCAGGCCGGGATCGACTTCTTCGCCTTCAAGGTGCTCGACAAGGCTACGCTGGAGGACTTCGACCGCAAGCTGCAGGCCTACGGCGTGAAGACCGAGCGCATCCCCGCCGGCGAACTGCTGGAGACCGGCGAGCGCGTGCGCTTCAAGATCCCCACGGGCCACACCATCGAGCTGTACGCCCGGAAGACCGCCGTGGGCAGCACCATCGGCTGCAGCGACCCCGAGGTGGACGTGGTCGACGGCCCCGGCATCCGTCCCATCCGCATGGACCACTGCCTGCTCTACGGCGGCGACATCGACGGCAACGTCAAGCTGTTCACCGAGGTGCTGGGCTTCACCCTGGTCGAGCGCGTCAAGCTGGAAGACGGCCAGACCGACCTGGCCGTGTGGCTCACCTGCAGCGCCAAGGCGCACGACATCGCCTTCGTGCGCCACGCCGAGGACGGCAAGCTGCACCACCTGTCGTTCCAGATGCCGAGCTGGGAGAGCGTGCTGCGCGCGGCCGACATCATGAGCATCAACCGCGTCTCGATCGACATCGGCCCCACGCGCCACGGCATCACGCAGGGCACGACGATCTACTTCTTCGACCCCAGCGGCAACCGCCTGGAGACCTTCTGCGGCGGCTACGACCACTACCCCGACATGCAGCACATCACCTGGAGCTGGGAGCATGTGGGGCGCGGCATCTTCTACCACGACCGCAAGCTCAACGACGCCTTCCTGAGCGTGGTGACCTGATGCGCCGCAGCGTCGAACAGCGCGCCATCACCGCCGAGGCCGCGCACGCGGCGGTGGCCGCCGCCGTGGCCAGGGCGGGCGAGTTGGGCATCCGCGTGAACGCGGCGGTGACCGACGCCTCGGGCGTGCTGGCCGCCTTCCTGCGCATGCCCGGCGCCTTCCTGCACTCGGTGGACATCGCCATCGACAAGGCCTACACGGCCGCGGGCTTCGGCTTCGCCACCGCGCAGTGGGCCTGCATCCTGCAGGGCGACGAGGCGCTGCGCCTGGGCATGCCCCAGCGCGCGCGCAACGTGGTCTTCGGCGGCGGCCTGCCGGTGCGCGAGGGCGGGGTGCTCATCGGCGGCATAGGCGTCTCGGGCGGCAGCGCCGAGCAGGACGAAATCTGCGCCCGTGCCGCGCTGGCGGCGCTGGGCCTCGAAGAAACATAAGGAACCCACAGCATGAAGACCACACACATCGCCGCAGCGGCCCTGGCCCTGCTGGCCGCCGCCGGCGCGCACGCCGACGGCCACTACGTGCCCGGCGTGGAGGGCATCCAGGCGGCCAGCGTGCCGCCCCCGGGCATGTACTACCTGGGCTACCTGGTGAACTACAGCATCGACGACTTCCGCGCGCCCGGCAGCAGCGACAACCTGCCGGGCCACAACCGGGGCACCGTCACGGCGCTGGCCAACCGCTTCGTCTGGGTCACCGGGCACAAGCTGCTCGGCGCCGACTACGGCGTGGAGGCCATCGTGCCGGTCATGCGCACCTCGCTCACCATCAACGCGGCCGGCATCTCCGACTCGCACTCGGGCGTGGGCGACGTGTACCTCGGCCCGCTGGTGCTGGGCTGGCACGGCCCGCAGTGGGACGCCGTGGCCGCCGCCGGCCTGTGGTTCGACAACGCCAGCACCAGCCACCCGGCCTCGCCCGGCAAGGGCTTCAAGAGCACCATGCTCACGGGCGGCCTGACCTACTACTTCGACGGCGCCAAGACCCTCTCGGGCGCGGCGCTCATGCGCTATGAGTTCAACGGCAGGAAAAGCGACGGCTTTCGCCCCGGCGACCAGCTGACGCTGGAATGGGGCTTGGGCAAGTCGTTCGGCGCCGTGTCGGCGGGCCTCGTGGGCTACAGCCAGTGGCAGACCACGAAAGACGGCGGCACCGGCGCCGGCAGCGACAAGGCCGCGCGCCATGCCGTGGGCGCCGAACTGGTCTACCCGGTGCCGGGCGCGGGCGTGTTCCTCAAGGGCGCGGTCTACAAGGAAGTCAGCGCCACGGCGGGCACGGGGCCGCAGGCCAAGGGGTCGCTGGTGCGGTTCACCCTGGTGAAGGCGTTCTGATCTGTATGTGCGCTGGTTTGGCTGCGTCGGTTGTTTGGATGTTGCTGACCGGGACTCGCCCCGGCCAGCGACATCCAACGCCAAACCCCACTCATAAAAAAAGAGCTTCCCACGCAGCCCCCACAAGCCATTTCACCCATTCCAACAACAGAGTGACACCATGAAAGAGTTTCTCAACTTCATCAACGGCGAGTACGTCAGGGGCACCAGCGGCAAGACGTTCGACGACATCAACCCGGTGGACGGCAGCGTCATCGGCCGCATCCACGAGGCCGGTCGGGACGAGGTGAACGCGGCGGTGGCCGCCGCCCAGGCCGCGCTCAAGGGCGACTGGGGGCGCCTGGCGGTGGTGGAGCGCTGCAAGCTGCTCGACGCCGTGGCGGGCGAGATCAACCGCCGTTTCGACGACTTCCTGCAGGCCGAGATCCTTGACACCGGCAAGCCGCACCACCTGGCCTCGCACGTCGACATTCCACGCGGCGCGGCCAACTTCCAGATCTTCATCGACACCATCAAGAGCACGGCCACCGAGTCGTTCAACATGCGCACGCCCGACGGCAAGACGGCACTCTCCTACGGCGTGCGCGTGCCGCGCGGCGTGATCGCCGTGGTCTGCCCGTGGAACCTGCCGCTCCTGCTCATGACCTGGAAGGTCGGCCCGGCGCTGGCCTGCGGCAACACCGTGGTCGTCAAGCCCAGCGAGGAGACGCCGGCCACCGCCACGCTGCTCGGCGAGGTGATGAACGCGGTGGGCATGCCCAAGGGCGTCTACAACGTGGTGCACGGCTTCGGCCCCGGCTCGGCGGGCGAATTCCTCACGCGCCACCCGGGCGTGAACGGCATCACCTTCACCGGCGAGACGCGCACCGGCAGCGCCATCATGAAGGCCGCCGCCGACGGCGTGCGCCCGGTGTCGCTGGAGATGGGCGGCAAGAACGCCGCCGTGGTGTTCGCCGACTGCGACTTCCAGGTGGCCGTGGACACGCTCACCCGCTCGTGCTTCGAGAACGCCGGCCAGGTCTGCCTGGGCACCGAGCGCGTGTATGTCGAGCGCCCGATCTTCGAGAAGCTCGTCGCCGCGCTGAAAGACCGTGCCGAGACCATGAAGCCCGGCCTGCCGTTCGACAAGGACACCAAGATCGGCCCGCTCATCAGCAAGAAGCACCAGGCCAAGGTGCTGGGCCTGTACCAGAAGGCCAGGGACGAGGGCGCGACCCTCGTCACCGGCGGCGGCATTCCCGACATGCCCGAGGCGCTGCGCGGCGGCTCGTGGGTGCAGCCCACCATCTGGACCGGTCTGCCCGAGACCGCCACCGTGGTGACGGAGGAAATCTTCGGCCCCTGCTGCCACATCAGCCCCTTCGATACCGAGGAGGAGGTGCTCGCCAAGGTGAACGCCAACCGCTACGGCCTGGCCACGGCCGTGTTCACGCAGGACATCGCGCGCGCCAACCGCCTCGCGCACCGGATCGAGGTCGGCCTGTGCTGGATCAACGCCTGGTTCCTGCGCGACCTGCGCACGCCCTTCGGCGGCTCCAAGCAGTCGGGCATCGGCCGCGAGGGCGGCGTGCACTCGCTGGAGTTCTATACCGAGCTGCGCAACGTGATGGTGAAGTTTTGAATGAAATTGGCCTCCAGCGCTTGCCCGTCAAGCGCTGGCAGCTACTTCAACGATAGCAAACATGACCGACACCGCACATAACCCGGAGCTGGCGCACACCATCGCCGCCGCGGGCATTCGCACCAACTACCACGACAGCGGCGGCAGCGGCGCGCCCGTGCTGCTCATCCACGGCTCGGGCCCGGGTGTGTCGGCCTGGGCCAACTGGCGCCTGGTGATGCCCGCGCTGGCCGAACGCGCGCGCGTCATCGCGCCGGACATGGCGGGCTTCGGCTACAGCGAGCGCCCGGCCGGTTTTGCCTACGGGCTGGACGCCTGGGTGCGCCAGGCCGTGGGGCTGCTGGACGCATTGGGCATCGCGCGCGCCGACCTCGTGGGCAATTCCTTCGGCGGCGGCCTGGCGCTGGCGCTGGCCATCCGCCACCCGCAGCGCGTGCGCCGCCTGGTGCTCATGGGCAGCGTGGGCGTGCCGTTCGCCATCACGCCGGGGCTGGATGCGGTGTGGGGCTACGAGCCGTCCTTCGAGGCCATGCGCGCGCTGCTGGACATCTTCGCCTTCGACCGCGCGCTGGTGAACGACGAACTCGCGCGCCTGCGCTACGAGGCCAGCATCCGCCCGGGCTTTCACGAATCGTTTGCCGCCATGTTCCCCGCGCCGCGCCAGCGCTGGGTGGATGCGCTGGCGAGCCGCGAGAACGACATCCGCCGCCTGCCGCACGAAACCCTCATCGTTCATGGCCGCGAGGACCGCGTGATACCGCTGGCCAATGCCTACACGCTGGCAGACTGGCTGCCGCGCGCGCAACTGCACGTCTATGGCCGCTGCGGCCACTGGACGCAGATCGAGCACGCGGCGCGCTTCGCCCGCCTGGTGGGCGACTTCCTGGCCGAAGCCGCCGCCGACGAACCCCTTCCCCTAGCCGCTTGAACCTATGAACACACCACTGCACGAACAGCTCGGCGAGGAGCTGTACCAAGCCCTGAAGCAGCGCCAGGTGCTGGAGCCCCTCTCCAACCGCCACCCCGGCCTCACCATCGAGGACGCCTACGCCATCCAGCAGCGCATGCTGGCGCGCCGCCTCGCGGCGGGCGAGAAGGTCGTCGGCAAGAAGATCGGCGTGACCAGCAAGGCCGTCATGGACATGCTCGGCGTGTACCAGCCCGACTTTGGCTGGCTCACCGACGCCATGGTCTACAACGAGGGCGAGGCCATTCCCGCGAATACGCTGATCCAGCCCAAGGCCGAGGGCGAGATCGCCTTCGTGCTCAAGAAAACGCTGCAGGGCCCGGGCGTGACGGCCGCCGACGTGCTCGCCGCCACCGAGGGCGTGATGGCCTGCTTCGAGATCGTCGATTCGCGCATCCGCGACTGGAAGATCAAGATCCAGGACACCGTGGCCGACAACGCGAGCTGCGGCGTGTTCGTGCTTGGTGACCGCCTGGTCGATCCGCGCGACGTCGATCTGGGCACCTGCGGCATGGTGCTGGAGAAGAACGGCGAGATCGTCGCCACCGGCGCGGGCGCCGCCGCGCTGGGCCACCCGGCCAACGCCGTGGCGTGGCTGGCCAACACGCTGGGCCGCCTGGGCATCGCGCTGGAGGCGGGCGAGGTCGTGCTCTCCGGCTCGCTCGCGGCCATGGTGCCCGTCAAGGCCGGCGACAACCTGCGCGTGACCATCGGCGGCATCGGCGGCTGCAGCGTTCGCTTCGTCTGAATTTGCAAGGAGATTTCCATGAGCCAGAAAATCAAATGCGCCCTGATCGGGCCGGGCAACATCGGCACCGACCTGCTCGCCAAGCTGCAGCGCAGCCCGGTGCTGGAGCCCGTCTGGATGGTGGGCATAGACCCCGAATCCGACGGCCTCAAGCGCGCCCGCGAGATGGGCATCAAGACCACCGCCGAGGGCGTGGACGGCCTGGTGCCGCACATGCAGGCTGACGGCGTGCAGATCGTCTTCGACGCCACCAGCGCCTACGTGCACGCCGAGAACTCGCGCAAGGTCAACGCGCAGGGCGCGCTGATGATCGACCTCACGCCCGCGGCCATCGGCCCGTACTGCGTGCCGCCCGTCAACCTCAAGGAGCACGTGGGCAAGGCCGAGATGAACGTCAACATGGTCACCTGCGGCGGGCAGGCCACCATCCCCATGGTGGCGGCGGTGAGCCGCGTGCAGCCCGTGGCCTACGGCGAGATCGTGGCCACCGTCTCCAGCCGCTCGGCCGGGCCGGGCACGCGCAAGAACATCGATGAATTCACGCGCACCACGGCCGGCGCCATCGAGCGCGTGGGCGGCGCCAGGAAGGGCAAGGCCATCATCGTCATCAACCCGGCCGACCCGCCGCTCATCATGCGCGACACCGTGCACTGCTTGGTCGACGGCGAGCCCGACAAAACGGCCATCACGCAAAGCATCCACGCCATGCTGGCCGAGGTGCAGAAGTACGTGCCCGGCTACAAGCTGGTCAACGGCCCGGTGTTCGACGGCAACCGCGTCTCGGTCTTCCTGGAGGTGGAAGGCCTGGGCGACTACCTGCCCAAGTACGCGGGCAACCTGGACATCATGACCGCCGCCGCCGCGCGCACCGCCGAGATGTTCGCCGAGGAAATGCTCGCCGGCCGCCTCACCCTGCAGGCCGCCTGAAGGAGAACCCCACCATGACCCAACAACACATCACCCTGCACGACATGACGCTGCGCGACGGCATGCACCCCAAGCGCCATTTGATGACGCTGGAGCAGATGAAGAGCGTGGCCCAGGGCCTGGACGCGGCCGGCGTGCCGCTGATCGAAGTCACCCACGGCGACGGCCTGGGCGGCGCCTCGGTCAACTACGGCTTCCCGGCGCACAGCGACGAGGAGTACCTGGGCACCGTGATCCCGCTCATGAAGCAGGCCAAGGTCTCGGCCCTGCTGATCCCCGGCATCGGCACCGTGGACCACCTGAAGATGGCGCACGGCCTGGGCGTGCACACCATCCGCGTGGCCACGCACTGCACCGAGGCCGACGTGAGCGAGCAGCACATCACCATGGCGCGCAAGCTCGACATGGACACCGTGGGCTTCCTGATGATGGCGCACATGAGCAGCCCCGAGGGGCTGGTGAAGCAGGCGAAGCTGATGGAAGGCTACGGCGCCAACTGCATCTACGTGACCGACTCCGCCGGCTACCTGCTGCCCGACCAGGTGAAGGAGCGCATAGCCGCCGTGCGCGCCGCGCTCAGGCCCGGGACCGAGCTGGGCTTCCACGGCCACCACAACCTGGCCATGGGCGTGGCCAACTCCATCGCCGCCATCGAGGCCGGCGCCAACCGCATCGACGCCGCGGCCGCCGGCCTGGGCGCGGGCGCGGGCAACACGCCGCTGGAGGTGCTGGTGGCCGTGCTCGACCGCATGGGCCTGCAGACCGGCGTGGACGTGTGGAAGATCCAGGACGTGGCCGAGGACCTGGTCGTGCCGCTGATGGACTTCCCCATCCGCATCGACCGCGACGCGCTCACGCTGGGCTACGCGGGCGTGTACGGCAGCTTCCTGCTGTTCGCCAAGCGCGCCGAGAAAAAGTACGGCATCCCCGCGCGCGACCTGCTCGTGGAGCTGGGCCGGCGCGGCATGGTGGGCGGCCAGGAGGACATGATCGAGGACACGGCCCTGACCATGGCGCGCGAGCGCGGCATCAAGGTCGCCGCCTGAGGCACGGGACAAAGGACTATCGCCATGGCATTGAACCAAGCCACCATCGCCCAGCTCGCCGAGCACCTGGAGAACTGCCAGCTGCAGGTGCGCGACACGCCCAAGATCACCGACGAGCACCCCGGCATGGACTGGGATGACGCCTACGCCATCCAGGACGCCATCCTCGCGCGCAAGCTGGCGCGCGGCGCGCGTGTGGTCGGCCTCAAGGCGGGGCTGACCTCGCACGCCAAGATGAAGCAGATGGGCGTGGAATCGCCGGTCTTCGGCTTCCTGGTGGACGACTACTGCGTGCCCGAGGGGGGCACCGTGCAGACCCGCGAGCTCATCCACCCCAAGGTGGAGCCCGAGATCGTGTTCGTGCTCAAGCACGCGCTCAAGGGGCCGGGCTGCCACATCGGCGCGGTGCTGGCGGCCACCGACTTCGTGCTGCCCGGCATCGAGGTCATCGACAGCCGCTACCGCGACTTCAAGTTCGACCTGAAGAGCGTGGTGGCGGACAACACCTCGGCGGCGCGCTTCGTCGTCGGCGGCCAGGCGCAGCGCCCCGGGAGCGTGGACCTGCGCACCTGCGGCATCGTGCTGGAGAAGAACGGCCAGCCCGTGGCCCTGGGCGCCGGGGCCGCGGTGCTGGGCCACCCGGCCGCGGCCATCGCCATGCTCGCCAACCACCTGGGCCGCCGAGGCCAGGAGCTGCCCGCGGGCAGCATGATCCTGTCGGGCGGCGTCACCGAGGCCGTGTCCGTGCAGGCCGGCGACAACGTCAGCCTGCGCGTGCAGGGCATGGGCAGCGTGTCGCTGCGCTTCGCCTGATTCCCGGCGCACCCCATACGACGACGCAAGGAGACAAGCAATGCAGCGAAGAGACTTCATGGCCGCCGCCGCGCTGGCGGGCCTGGCCCCGGCCTGGGCCCAGGCGGGTTACCCCGCACGGCCCGTGCGCATGATCGTGCCCTTCCCGCCCGGCGGGCCGACCGACGTGATGGGCCGCACGGCCGCCAAGGCCATGGGCGACAGGCTGGGCCAGCAGTTCGTGGTCGAGAACAAGGCCGGCGCGGGCGGCAACATCGGCACCGACGCGGTGGCCAAGGCCGCGCCCGACGGCTACACCATCGGCCTCACGGCCATCAGCAGCCTGGCCATCGCGCCGCACCTGTACGGCAGCGTGCCGTTCAACGTCGAGAAGGACTTCGTGCCCATCTCGCTCGTGGGCACGACGCCGTGCGCGCTCGTCATCAACCCGGCGGCGCCGTTTTCCGACCTCAAGGGCATGGTGGCCTATGCCAGGGCCAACCCCGGCAAGCTCAGCTATGCCACGTCCGGCATCGGCACCAGCAACCACCTTGCGGCCGAGCTGCTGCAGTCGGTGGCCGGCATCCAGCTCACCAACGTGCCGTACAAGGGGTCGAGCCAGATCGTGCCGGACCTGCTCTCGGGCACCGTCATGATGAGCATGGAAAGCTCGCTCGCCACCACCTTGCAGCACGTCCGGGCGGGCAAGCTCAAGGCCATCGCGGTCACGTCGCCGCAGCGCGCCAAGGCGCTGCCCGACGTGCCCACGGTGGCCGAGTCCGGCTACCCCGGCTTCGAGGTCGAGACCTGGTTCGGCCTGGTCGCGCCCGCGGGCACGCCGCAGGCCATCGTGAACAAACTGCACGACGCCTGGGCCGCCGGCTCGAATGCGCCCGAGGCGCAGACCGCCTTCGACAACATCTCCGGCAACCTGCGCGTGACCACGCCGCAGCAGTTCGCCGAGTTCATCCGCGCCGAGAACCGGCGCTGGGGCGGCCTGATCCGCAAGCTCGGCATCAAGGCCGATTGACCCATCCTCCAAGACTGCGAGACACCACCATGCCATTTGCACAGATTTACATGATCGAAGGCCGCACCGAGGAGCAGAAGAAGGCCGTCATCGAGAAGGTGACCCAGGCCCTCGTCGATGCCGTGGGCGCGCCGCCGGCCAACGTGCGTGTCTGGATCCACGACGTGCCCAAGGAGAACTGGGGCATCGCGGGCGTGAGCGCCAAGGAGCTGGGGCGCTGACCGCCCTGCACGCGGCCAGAGCGGCCAGAGCGCTCAGCGCGGCAGGTCGGAAGACCCCATGAGGAATTCGTCCACCGCGCGCGCGGCCTGCCGGCCCTCGCGGATGGCCCAGACCACCAGCGACTGGCCGCGGCGCATGTCGCCCGCGGCGAACACCTTGGGCACGCTGGTGGCGTAGCCGCCGATGAAGTCCGTGCTGGCGCGGGCGTTGCCGCGCGCGTCCTTGTCCACGCCGAAGGCGTCGAGCACGGCCGCGACGGGGCTCACGAAGCCCATGGCCAGCAGCACGAGGTCGGCGGGGTATTCCTTCTCGGTGCCGGGCACCTCGGAGAACCTGCCGTCCTTGAACTCGACCTGTACGGTCTTCAGGCCCGTGACCTTGCCCTTGTGCCCCATGAACTCCTTGGTGGAGATGGCGAACTCGCGCACGCAGCCCTCGTCGTGGCTGGAGCTGGTGCGCAGCTTGAGCGGCCAGTAGGGCCAGACGAGCGGCTTGTTCTCCTGCTCGGGCGGCATGGGCATGACCTCGAACTGCGTCACGCTCTTGGCGCCGTGGCGGTTGCTGGTGCCCACGCAGTCGCTGCCGGTGTCGCCGCCGCCGATGACGATGACGTGCTTGGCCGTGGCAAGGATCTGGCCCTTGAGCTTGTCGCCCGCGTTGACCTTATTCTGCTGTGGCAGGAACTCCATGGCGAAGTGGATGCCCGCGAGGTTCCGCCCCGGCACGGGCAGGTCGCGGCTCTGCTCGGCGCCGCCGGTGAGCAGCACGGCGTCGAATTCGGCCTGCAGCTGCGCGGGCGTGACGGTCTCGGTGGACCAGTTGGTGACCTTGCTGCCCTGCCCCAGGCCGTCCTTCTCGCTGCCCACGAACACGCCGGTGCGGATCTGCACGCCCTCGGCCACGAGCTGGCGCACGCGCTGGTCGATGTGGCCCTTGTCGAGCTTGAAGTCGGGGATGCCGTAGCGCAGCAGGCCGCCCACGCGGTCGTTCTTCTCGAACAGCGTCACGTCGTGCCCGGCGCGCGCGAGCTGCTGCGCCGCCGCGAGGCCCGCCGGGCCGGCACCGACGATGGCGACCTTCCTGCCCGTCTTGCGCCTGGGCAGCTGGGGCGGCAGCCAGCCCTCGGCCCAGGCGCGGTCGACGATGGCGTGCTCGATGCTCTTGATGCCCACCGCGTCGCTGTTGATGTTGAGCGTGCAGGCGGCCTCGCAGGGCGCGGGGCAGATGCGGCCGGTGAACTCGGGGAAGTTGTTGGTGCTGTGCAGCACCGTGCTCGCGCTCCTCCAGTCCTGGTGGTACACGAGGTCGTTGAAGTCCGGGATGATGTTGTTGACCGGGCAGCCGTTGTTGCAGAACGGCGTGCCGCAGTCCATGCAGCGCGCGGCCTGGACCTTGGCCTGCTCGCTGCTCAGGCCGATGACGAATTCCTTGTAGTGCTTCACGCGCTCGGCGGGCGCGGGGTAGCCCTCCTCGATACGCTCGTATTCCAGAAAGCCTGTCGTCTTTCCCATGATCGTGGTGTCCTTGTTCGTGTCGGTCTGAAAGGCGGGCTTACTTGGCGGCTACCGCTTCATTTTTGCTAGCTGCTTGCGCAGGCGTGGCCTGCTCTTCAAGCACTTTCCGCTCATACATCTCGACCAGGGCGCGCTTGTACTCGGTGGGGAAGACCTTGACGAAGCGGCTGCGCGCGGCGGCCCAGTTGTCCAGCAGGTCGCGCGCGCGGCGGCTGCCGGTGTAGCGGCTGTGGGCCTCCAGCAGCTTCTTGAGCTGCTCCTCGTCGGTCTGGCCGCGGTGCCAGTGGCCGGGGTCCACGCTGGCGACCTGCTCGTCGGCGGGCAGGATGCGCTCCAGCGCCACCATGGACAGGTTGCAGCGGCCGTCGAAGCGCCCGTCCTCGTCGTAGACGTAGGCCACGCCGCCGCTCATGCCCGCGGCGAAGTTGCGCCCCGTCCTGCCGAGCACCACCACGGTGCCGCCGGTCATGTATTCGCAGCCGTGGTCGCCCACGCCCTCGACCACCGCCGTGGCGCCCGACAGGCGCACGGCGAAGCGCTCGCCCGCCACGCCGGCGAAGAAAGCCTCGCCGCTGGTGGCGCCGAACATCACGGTGTTGCCGACGATGGTGTTGGCCGTCGATTCGCCGCGGAACTCGTGGCTCGGCCGCACGATGATGCGCCCGCCCGACAGGCCCTTGCCCGTGTAGTCGTTGGCCTCTCCGGTCAGGTTCAGCGTGATGCCCTTGCACAGGAAGGCGCCGAAGCTCTGCCCGCCCGTGCCCTCGAAGTGGATGCGGATGGTGTCGTCGGGCAGCCCCTCGGGGTGCGCCTTGGTCACCGCGCCCGAGAGCATGGCGCCGACCGAGCGGTTCACGTTGCGCGCCACCTCCATCAGGCGCACGCTCTCGCCGTGCTGTATGGCGGGCTGGCAGCGCTCGATGAGCTTCACGTCCAGCGCCCTCTCCAGGCCATGCTCCTGCGCCTCGACGTGGTGGCGCGCCACGTCGGAGGGCGCCTGCGGCTGCGCGAACAGGCGCGAGAAGTCCAGGCCCTGGGCCTTCCAGTGCGCGAGGCCCTTGCGCGTGTCGAGCAGGTCGGTGCGGCCGATGAGCTCGTCGAACGTGCGCACGCCCAGCTGCGCCATGATCTGGCGCGCCTCCTCGGCGACGAAGAAGAAGTAGTTCACCACGTGCTCCGGCTTGCCGGTGAACTTGGCGCGCAGCACCGGGTCCTGCGTGGCCACGCCCACGGGGCAGGTGTTGAGGTGGCACTTGCGCATCATGATGCAGCCCTCGACGACCAGCGGCGCGGTGGCGAAGCCGAATTCGTCGGCGCCCAGCAGCGCGCCGATGACCACGTCGCGCCCGGTCTTCATCTGGCCGTCGGCCTGCACGCGGATGCGCCCGCGCAGGCGGTTCAGGACCAGCGTCTGCTGCGTCTCGGCCAGGCCGATCTCCCACGGGCTGCCCGCGTGCTTGATGGACGACCAGGGCGAAGCGCCCGTGCCGCCGTCATGGCCTGCGATGACCACGTGGTCGCTCTTGCACTTGGCCACGCCCGCGGCGATGGTGCCCACGCCCACCTCGGACACGAGCTTGACCGAGACGCCGGCGTGCGGCGCCACGTTCTTCAGGTCGTGGATGAGCTGCGCGAGGTCCTCGATGGAGTAGATGTCGTGGTGCGGCGGCGGGCTGATCAGGCCCACGCCGGGCACGCTGTAGCGCAGCTGGCCGATGTACTCGGACACCTTGCCGCCGGGCAGCTGGCCGCCCTCGCCGGGCTTGGCGCCCTGGGCCATCTTGATCTGGATCTGGTCGGACGATGCCAGGTATTCGGCCGTGACGCCGAAGCGCCCCGAGGCCACCTGCTTGATCCGCGAGCGCAGGCTGTCGCCGTCCTGCAGCTCTATGTCGGCCGCGACCTTGTCGGCGCCGATGACGGACGCCAGCGTCTCGCCCTGCACGATGGGGATGCCCTTGAGCTCCTTGCGGTAGCGCGCCGGGTCCTCGCCGCCCTCGCCCGTGTTGCTCTTGCCGCCGATGCGGTTCATGGCCACGGCCAGCGTGGCGTGCGCCTCGGTGCTGATCGAGCCCAGCGACATGGCGCCCGTGGCGAAGCGCTTGACGATCTCCTTGGCGGACTCCACCTCGTCGATCGGGATGACCTTGGCCGGGTCGAACCTGAACTCGAACAGGCCGCGCAGCGTCATGTGGCGGCGGCTCTGGTCGTTGATGAGCTGCGCGTATTCCTTGTAGGTCGAGAAGTTGCCGCCGCGCGTGGCGTGCTGCAGCTTGGCGATGGCGTCGGGCGTCCACATGTGCTCCTCGCCGCGCGCGCGCCAGGCGTATTCGCCGCCGGTCTCCAGCATGGTCTCCAGCACCGGGTCGTCGCCGAAGGCCGCCAGGTGGGTGCGGATGGCCTCCTCGGCGATCTCGAACACGCCGATGCCCTCCACGCGGCTCGCGGTGCCGGTGAAGTACTTGGCCACGGTGTCGCTGTTCAGGCCCACGCACTCGAACAGCTGCGCGCCGCAGTAGCTCATGTAGGTGGACACGCCCATCTTGGACATGATCTTGGACAGGCCCTTGCCCACCGCCTTGATGTAGTTGTAGATGGCCTTGTCGGCGGACAGCGCGCCGGGCAGCTCCTGGTGCATGTCCGCCAGCGTCTCCAGCGCCAGGTAGGGGTGCACGGCCTCGGCGCCGTAGCCTGCGAGCACGGCGAAGTGGTGCACCTCGCGCGCCGTGCCGGTCTCCACCACCAGGCCGGTGGTGGTGCGCAGGCCGCCCCGCACCAGGTGCTGGTGGATGGCCGACAGGGCCAGCAGCGCGGGAATGGCCACCTGGCTGGCCGACAGGCCGCGGTCGCTGATGATGAGGATGTTGGCGCCGCCCCGGATTTCGTCGACGGCCTGCGCGCACAGCGAGGCCAGCTTGGCCTCCACGCCCTGCTTGCCCCAGGCCAGCGGGTAGGTGATGTCGATGGTCGCGCTCTTGAACTTGCCGTGCGTGTGCTTCTCGATGCCGCGCAATTTGGCCATGCCCTCGAAGTCCAGGATGGGCTGGTGCAGCTCCAGGCGCATGGGCGGGTTGACCTGGTTGATGTCCAGCAGGTTGGGCTTGGGGCCCACGAAGGACACCAGGCTCATCACGATGGCCTCGCGGATCGGGTCGATCGGCGGGTTGGTCACCTGCGCGAACATCTGGCGGAAATAGTTGTACAGCGGCTTGCTGCGCTCGGAGAGCACGGCCAGCGGGCTGTCGTTGCCCATGGAGCCGATGCCCTCCTCGCCGTTGGCGGCCATGGGGGCAAGCAGGAACTTGATGTCCTCCTGCGTGAAGCCGAAGGCCTGCTGGCGGTCGAGCAGCGGCAGCGCGGACGCCGCCGGGGCCTGGAAGTCGGCCGGCACCTGGACGCTGTCGAGCTTGATGCGCAGGTTCTCGATCCACTGCTTGTAGGGCTTGGTGTTGACGATGTTGGCCTTGAGCTCGTCGTCCTCGATCAGCCGGCCCTGCTCCAGGTCGATGAGCAGCATCTTGCCCGGCTGCAGGCGCCACTTGGCGCAAACGCGGCTGTCGGGCACGGGCAGCACGCCGGCCTCGGAGGCCAGAATCACGAGGTCGTCGTCCGTCACCACGTAGCGCGAGGGGCGCAGGCCGTTGCGGTCCAGCGTGGCGCCGATCTGGCGGCCGTCGGTGAACACGATGGAGGCCGGGCCGTCCCAGGGCTCGATCATCGCGGCGTGGTACTCGTAGAACGCGCGGCGGCGCTCGTCCATGGACTCGTGCTGCTCCCAGGGCTCGGGGATCATCATCATCACGGCCTGGCTGATCGGGTAGCCGGCCATGGTCAGCAGCTCCAGGCAGTTGTCGAACGTGGCGGTGTCGGACTGGCCCGCGAAGCTGATCGGGTAGAGCTTCTTCAGGTCCTCGCCCAGCACGGGCGAGGCCATCACGCCCTCGCGCGCCAGCATCCAGTTGTAGTTGCCGCGCACGGTGTTGATCTCGCCGTTGTGCGCCACGTAGCGGTAGGGGTGGGCGAGAGGCCACTCGGGGAAGGTGTTCGTCGAGAAGCGCTGGTGCACCAGGCCGATGGCCGAGACGCAGCGCTCGTCGGCCAGGTCCAGGTAGTACACGCCCACCTGGTTCGCCAGCAGCAGGCCCTTGTAGACCACGGTGCGGCTGCTCATGCTGGGCACGTAATACTCTTTGCTGTGCTTGAGCTTGAGGCTCTGGATGGCGGCGCTGGCGGTCTTGCGGATCACGTAGAGCTTGCGCTCGAGCGCGTCCTGCACGATCACGTCCGCCCCGCGGCCGATGAAGACCTGGCGCAGGATCGGCTCCTTCTCGCGCACGGTGGGCGACATGGGCATGTCGCGGTTCACCGGCACGTCGCGCCAGCCCAGCAGGCGCTGGCCCTCGGCCTTGATGGCGCGCTCGAGTTCCTGCTCGCAGGCCAGGCGCGAGGCATGCTCCTTGGGCAGGAAGACCATGCCCACGCCGTATTCGCCCGCCGGGGGCAACTCCACCCCCAGCCCGGCCATCTCCTCGCGGTAGAGCTGGTCGGGGATCTGGATCAGGATGCCCGCGCCGTCGCCCATGAGCTTGTCGGCCCCCACGGCGCCGCGGTGGTCGAGGTTCTCCAGGATCTTCAGCGCGCCGGTCACGATGTCGTGGCGCTTCACGCCCTTGATGTGGGCCACGAAGCCCAGGCCGCAGGCATCGTGTTCATTACTGGAGGCATACAGGCCATGCTGTTGCAGGTGCTGGATCTCGGCAGCCTTGGTCATCGCGCGCTTTCTCAAAATATCGCAGGGAGGCGCAGAGTAGCGCATGACTTCATGCATGGCAAGCATATTAATTAGGGTCAGATTCCAATTAATTCCTCAATCATAACTCCATTAATATATTGGGGACACATTGATTTTCATAGCTACCAATGCTTATCAGTCAACGGATAGAGCGGGCTCTGGCCCATTCCCCGGATGGCAGGCTCCGGCCTGCCAGGCCGTCCCTCGATGACGGGACGTGTGGTTTTTTGTTGCAATGCGGCAGTGAATCCGGGCGCGCCAAGCGCCCAGCCCGTGTGCACGGCGCGTCCAGGCCGGCCGAGCGCTTCGGGGGCAGGCCGGCGTTCACCCGCTCGGCATAAGTGGCCTGGCGCGCAAACGGGGGGCTGCCCAGTCCCCAGTACAAGGCAAGGCGTGCGGCGCCGGCGGGTCTTCGCACGACCCAGGTTCACGGCGACATGCGCCATGCAGGCCAGCAGATAGCGCGGTCGGCGCCAACGTTTCATCGGGGGCTGGTGCTTATTGACGTCAAAACCGGCCAAGGTAAAGTCGCGCCACAAACAACCCCGCCCACCCCCACATGCATTCCCAAGCTCACACCAGAACCCGCCCCGCTCGCCGGCTGTTGGCCGGCCTGCTGCTCGGCGCCGCCTTGGGCGCTGCCTGCGCGCAAACCCCCGCCCCCGCGGCGCCACAAGGCCAGATCAGCGGCAGTGCATGGGCGCACACCCCCGAATCGCTGGTGCAGCTGGTGCAGCAGGCCCAGGTGGCGATCCCGGCCCGCGCCACCGGCGGCGACGCGTTTTTCGGCCTGCTGAAGGACGCGCCCAGCAGCGCCAGCGGCCAGAAGGTGCCGGTGGTGGTGTTTCTGCACGGCTCGTCGGGCCTGGGCCTGGCGGCCATCGGGGACTATCAGCGCTGGCTGGCCACCCTGGGCGTGGCCAGCGTGGCGCCCAACTCGTTCGCGCTGCCCGACCATGTGACCTACAAGTCGCCGATCGCCAAGGCCGACTACGAGCGCATCCACGCGCTGCGCGAGTCCGAGGTCGCCCCCACGCTCAAGGCCGTGACCGCCCTGCCCTGGGCCGATGCCAGCCGCCTCATCCTGGCCGGCACCAGCGAAGGCTCCGTGCCCGTGGCCCGCTACGCCGGGCCTGGATTTGCCGCCCGCATGATCTACGCCTGGAGCTGCGAGCCCAACTATTTTGTCGACGCCCCGCGCAATGCCCTGCCGCAGCAGCAGCCGGTGCTCAATGTCATCAGCAGCACCGATCCGTTCTTTTCCAGGAGCAACTCCTGGCTGGGCAATGCCGAGGCCAAGGGCCATTGCGGCGCGGCGCTCAAGGGCAACCCCCAGGCCGCCGTACTGCTGGTGCCCGACGCGCCGCACACGCTGCTCACGCTGCCGGCCACCAAGGCGGCCACGGCGGGTTTCTTGCTGCCCATGCTGGGGCATTAATTGGGGTCGGATTCCCATTAAATGCGGCGCTGGGTTCCATTCCAATCAGGGGCGCATCAGATCCGACAGGGCCCTTCCCTTGTGCGGGAACAGCTTCAGGCAGGTTTGATGGTGTCTTCCGGCGCTGCGGCGGGCCGCCCGGGCCGGGCCTTGGTCGCACGGCGTGGCGATTTCTTTTGCAGTTCCGCTACAAAATCGGCGCCGCCCAGCGCCCAGCCGCGCAGCGTAGCGTCGGTCAGCGCGGCCTGCTCGGCGCTGGCAATGCCGGCCTGCACCAGCGCGGCATAGGCGGCCTCGCGCGCGAACGGCGTGTTGCCCAGCGCCCAGTACAGCGCATGCGGCGTGACCAGTTTGTCGCTGCGCTGGCCCAGGTAGTGGGCATGGCTGGACCAGGGCCAGGCCAACGGCTGCGCCACCATGCCGGCGCGCACCGGGTTGAGGTCGATGTAGACCATGCAGGCGAGCAGGTAGCGATCGGTCTCGATCAGCGTGGAGCGGTAGCGCCCCTCCCACAGCGTGCCGCTGCGGCCGTGGCGATCGTTGAAATAGCGCACGTAGCTGCGGCCCACGGCCTGCATCATCTGGGGCAGCGCCTCGGCCGTGGCGGGCGTGGCCAGCAGGTGGAAGTGGTTGTCCATGAGCACATAGGCATGGACGGCGACGCGGAATTTCTGCGCGTTCTCGGCCAGCAGCGCCAGCATGGCCTCGAAGTCCTGCCGGTCGGCAAAGATGGCCTGGCGGTTGTTGCCGCGCTGGATGACGTGATGCGGGTAACCCGCGAGGGTGAGGCGGGGCAGGCGGGCCATGGCGGTCTCCTGGGCAGGACGGGAGCGCGATTTTAATTGGAGTCTGACCCCAATTAATTCACCTGCTGCCAGCCGGGGGCATCCCCCGACAGGAAAGGCTGATTGCACTCGACGAGTTCGCGCAGGTAGTCCCACAGCGCGCGCACCCGCGCCAGTTCGCGCCGGTCCGCCGGCGCTGCGAGCCAGAAGGTGCGCAGCACATCGACCTCATGGGGGAGCACCGGCTCCAGCTCGGCGCATTGCGCGGCCATGAAGCAGGGCAGCACGGCCAGGCCACGCCCCTCGCGCACCGCGTTGTACTGGGCCACCACGCTGGTGCTGCGCAGGGACGCGGGCGCGTCGGGCATGATGGAGGTCAGGTAGCGAAGCTCCTGGCTGAACACCAGTTCCTCCACATAGCCGAAGAACCGGTGCGAGGCGAGGTCCCGCAGCCGCCGGATCGGCGGCTGGCCCCGCAGATAGCTCTTGCTGGCATACAGCCGCAGGCGGTAGTCGGTGAGCTTGCTGCACACCTGGCCGCCCCTTTGGGGACGCTCGACGTTGACCGCCAGGTCGGCCTCGCGCTGCGAGAGGTTGATGAAGCGCGGCACGATAAGCAGTTCCACCTGTATCCCCGGGTGGCGCTCGCAGAAGTGACTCAGGTGGGGCGCAAGGAAAAAGCTGCCGAAGCCCTCCGTCGCGCCCAGCCGCACATGGCCGGTGAGCATGTGGCTGTCGCCGCCTATGTCTTCCCCCGCCAGCACCATGGAGCTTTCCATGCGCTCCACATGCTCCAGCAGGCGCTGCCCCGCGGGCGTGAGCAGGTGCCCCGCCGGCGTGCGCTCGAACAACTGCGCCCCCAGTTCCTTTTCCAGGCGATGCAGGCGCCGCGTGATGGTCGAGTGGTCCACGTCCATGCGCCGGGCGGCCTCCTGCGCCGACTGCGCGCGCACCACGGCGAGGAACAGGCGCAGGTTGTCCCAGTTAATGCGGTCTATGGCCATGTCTGCAAGAGCGGTTGTGGTGCAAATTTGCAATGAGCATATGCCCAAATGCGCTACCTTCTTGCATAACTGTTGGCTTAGAGTGATCCGCGGCCTGGCACTGGACCATGGCTGAAACAGATCACCCAGGAGACACATTCATGCGACCCATACGACATTCCATCGCCCTGGCCGCCCTGGCCCTCTGCGCCAGCGCCCAGGCCCAGATCTCGGATGACGTGGTGAAGATCGGCATCCTCACCGACATGGCTGGCCCCTATTCCGGCATGGGCGGCGCGGGCTCGGTCGTGGCCGCGAAGATGGCCATCGACGATTGCCTGAAGGCCGAATGCAAGGGCATGAAGATCGAGGTGGTGAGCGCCGACCACCAGAACAAGGCCGACATCGCCGCCACCAAGGCGCGCGAATGGCTGGACCGCGACAAGGTCGATGCCCTGGCCGACCTGACCAACTCCGCCGGCGCGCTGGCGGTGCAGAAGCTGATCAAGGAAAAGGGCGGCATCGCCATGTACAGCGGCCCCGCCACCACGCGCCTGACCGACGAGGACTGCGCCGAGAACGGCTTCCACTGGATGTTCGACACCTACTCCTCCGCCTCGGGCGCGGCCGCGGCGCTGACCCGCAACGGCGACAAGAGCTGGTTCTTCGTGACCGTGGACTACGCCTTCGGCCATTCGCTGGAGAAGGACGCCTCCGACATGGTCAAGGCCAACGGCGGCACGGTGCTGGGCAGCGTGCGCCACCCGCTCAACGCGAGCGACTTCTCGTCCTTCATCCTGCAGGCGCAGAACTCCAAGGCGCAGGTGATCGGCCTGGCCAACGGCGCGCAGGACACGGTCAACGCCATCAAGGCCGCGCGCGAGTTCGGCATCGGCAGCGGCAAGGGCCAGAAGGTCGCCTCGCTGCTCATGTTCCTGACCGACGTGCACTCGCTGGGCCTCAAGCAGGCGCAGGGCCTGATGTTCTCCGAGGGCTTCTACTGGGACATGGACGACAAGACCCGCGCCTTCTCCACCCGCTTCGAGAAGCTGCACAAGGGCTTCAAGCCGACCATGGTGCAGGCGGGCGTGTACTCCAGCGTGCGGCACTACCTGAAGTCCGTGGCCGCCGCCAAGACCGACGACTGGAAGGTGGTGGCGCAGAAGATGCGCGAGCTGCCCATCGACGACCCGGTGATGCGCAACGCCAGCATCCGCCCCGACGGCCGCGTGATCCACGACATGTACCTGTTCCAGGTGAAGGCTCCCAGCGAGTCCAAGGGCCCGTGGGACTACTACAAGACCGTGAGCACCATCCCCGCGCCGATCGCCTTCAAGCCGCTGGCCCAGTCGGCCTGCCCGCTCGTGAAGAAATAAGCCCCAGGAGCCCGACATGAGCACACCGACCACCATCCACCACTTCATCGGTGGCAAGCCCTACCCGTCCAAGAGCAGCCAATGGCGCGACGTGACCAACCCCGCGACGCAGGAGGTCGTGGCGCGCGTGCCCTTCGCCACGCGCGAGGAGGTCGAGCTGGCCGTCGCCAACGCGCAGGAGGCCTTCCAGGCCTGGCGCAGCACCTCGCTGTCGGCGCGCATGCGCATCATGCTCAGGCTGCAGCACCTGATCCGCGAGCACACGGCCGAGCTGGCCCAGCTCATCACGCGCGAGCACGGCAAGACCCTGCCCGACGCCGAGGGCGAGGTCGGCCGCGGCCTGGAGGTGGTGGAGCACGCCTGCTCCATCACCACGCTGCAGCTCGGCGAGATCGCCGAGAACGCCGCCACGGGCGTGGACGTGTACAACCTGCTGCAGCCCCTGGGCGTGGGCGCGGGCATCACGGCGTTCAACTTCCCCGTGATGCTGCCGTGCTTCATGTTCCCCATGGCCATCGCCTGCGGCAACACCTTCGTGCTCAAGCCCTCCGAGCAGGACCCGAGCTCCACCATGCGCCTCGTCGAGCTGGCGCACGAGGCCGGCGTGCCGCCCGGCGTGCTCAACGTCATCCACGGCGGGCCCGAGGTGGCCGACATGCTCTGCGACCACCCGGACATCAAGGCGCTCTCGTTCATCGGCTCCACGCACGTGGGCACGCACATCTACCGCCGCGCCAGCGAGGCGGGCAAGCGCGTGCAGTCCATGATGGGCGCCAAGAACCACTGCGTGGTCATGCCCGACGCGCCCAAGGAGCACGCGCTGAACAACCTGCTGGGCTCGGCCTTCGGCGCCGCGGGCCAGCGATGCATGGCCAACTCGGTGGCCGTGTTCGTCGGCGCCGCGCGCGACTGGCTGCCCGAAGTGGTGGAAAAATCCAGGGCCATGAAGGTCGGCCCCGGCACCGACCGCGGCGCGGACCTGGGCCCGCTGGTCAACCCGCGCGCCAAGCAGCGCGTGCTGGGCCTGATCGACTCAGGCGTGGCCCAAGGCGCCAAGCTGCTGCTGGACGGCCGCGACTGCGTGGTGCCCGGCTACGAGAAGGGCAACTTCGTCGGCCCCACGGTCTTCGCGGACGTGACCGACAAGATGGACATCTACCAGCAGGAGATCTTCGGCCCCGTGCTCAACGTGGTGTGCGTGGACACGCTGGAGGATGCCATCGCCTTCATCAACCGCAACCCCAACGGCAACGGCACCTCCATCTTCACCAGCAGCGGCTGGGCCGCGCGCAAGTACCAGCACGACATCAACGTGGGCCAGGTGGGCATCAACGTGCCGATCCCGGTGCCCGTGGCCTACTTCAGCTTCACGGGCTCGCGCGCCTCCAAGCTTGGCGACCTGGGCCCGAACGGCAAGCAGGCCGTGCAGTTCTGGACGCAGACCAAGACCGTGACGGCGCGCTGGTACGAGGACCACGGCAGCAGCAGCGACGCGGTGAACACCACCATCACGATGAAGTAGGCTGCGCTACGCTTTGAATAGCTGTTCGCGCTTGCCATACCTTGATTTCAGAATGGAATCCATCTGAAATCAAGGTATGGCAAGCGCCGGCAGCTATTCTTTTCGCTCCAGCCCGAAGCGCCCCGCCAGCGCCTGCGCGAGCCCGAACTCCTCCAGGATCGCCGCCAGCCGCTCGCGCGCGCTGCGCTTGCTTTGCCCCGTGTAGCGCGCCAGGATCAGCTCGTTCTTCAGGCTGTGCTCCCAGCCCACCAGCTCCGTCACCGTGACCTGGTAGCCCGACGCCTCCAGGTGCAGGCAGCGCAGCACGTTGGTGATCTGGCTGCCCAGCTCGCGCGTGTGGATGGGGTGGCGCCACAGCTCGGCCAGCGGCGTGCGCGACAGGCTCAGGGCCTTCGTCTGGCGCAGGCAGGCCGCCACCTCGGCCTGGCAGCAGGGCACGAGGACCATGAAGCGCGCCTGCTTTTGCAGGCCGAAGGCGATCGCGTCGTCCGTGGCCGTGTCGCAGGCGTGCAGCGCGGTCACGATGTCGAAGCGCCCGGGCAGTTCCGCGGCTTCGGCGGCGTCGGCCACGGACATGTCGAGGAAGCGCATGCGCCCGAAGCCCAGCCGCGCGGCCAGTTCGCGCGAGCGCTGCACCAGCTCGGCGCGCCACTCGATGCCGTAGATCTCGCCACGCCCGAGCGGCTTGAAGAACAGGTCGTACAGGATGAAGCCCAGGTACGACTTGCCCGCGCCGTGGTCGGCCAGCAGCGGCGCGTGGCCGTCCTGCGCCAGCTCCTGCAGCAGCGGCTCGATGAACTGGTAGAGGTGGTAGACCTGCTTGAGCTTGCGCCGCGAGTCCTGGTTGAGCCGCCCCTCGCGCGTGAGGATGTGCAGTTCCTTGAGCAGTTCGACGGACTGGCTGGGGCGCAACTCGGCCAGCACGGCCGCCTGCGCCGCGTCGGCCCTGGACGGCGCGCGGCTCATGCGCCGCCCTTGCGGCCGTGGTCCACGGGGCAGCGCGGGCCCACGTCCAGCGCCTTCCAGCCCTCGGTACCCAGGCGCTCCAGCACCTCGATGTTGCGCTCGAAAATCTCCTCGGCCTCGGGGAAGGCCTCCACCGCGCGGTCGATGCTCTCCTCGCGCAGCAGGTGCAGCGTGGGGTACGGCGCGCGGTTCGTGCAGTTGCTCACGTCGTCGGCGAGCGTGCCCTCGAACTGGAAGCGCGGGTGGAACGACGCCACCTGCAGGATGCCCGCCAGGTCCATGGTCTCGACGAGTTCGTCGGCCAGCTCCAGGAAGTCGTTGAAATCCAGGAAGTCCGGCATGGCCAGCGGCGCCATGAGCAGCGTGGTGTCGCGCTTGTCGGGCGACGCCTCGGCCAGCGCCTCCAGCTCGCGCTGAAGGTCCTCCAGCAGGGCCCGCGCATCGGTCGCGTGGCTCACCACGTAGTGGATCTGGCCCTTGGTGTGCACGCTCTTGGCGAAGGGGCACAGGTTCAGGCCGATGACGGCGCGCTCCAGCCAGCGCACCGTGTCCTGCACCACCACGGCGTCGTCGCAGGCGGATGGGCTGGGCTGGTCGGGGGTGGGTGCGGTGGTCATGGTGCGGCTCGTTCCATCGAAGGGGCAGGCATTATCGTCCCAGCAGGCGCCGGCCCGTCAGCCGCTCGTGCTCGCGCAGCGCGAAGCGGTCCGTCATGCCGGCGATGAAGTCCGCCACCGTGCGGGCGCGCTGCTGCGCATCGCCCTCCAGCGCCGAGGCGGCCTGGGCGGGCGGCATCTCGCGCGGGTCGGCCTGGTAGATGGAGAACAGCTCGCGCACCACCTGGCGCGCGCGGTCGGTGGTCTGCACCACCTGGGGGTGGCGGTACAGCTCGCGGAAAAGAAAGCGCTTGAGCACCTGCGACTGCGCGCGCATGTCCGGCGAGAACGCCACCAGCGCGGGCAGGCCGCGCACGGCGTCCACGTCGGCCGGCGCATGCGCGGCCAGTGCGGCGCGCGTCGCGTCGATCACGTCGTAGACCTGGTCGCTGAGCATGCGGCGTATGGCCTCGGCCAGCAGCCGGCGCTGCCCCGCGGGCGCGGCCAGGTGCGGGTATTCGGCCTCGGCCCGGGCGCGGTAGCGGTCGAACAGCGGCACGTCGCGCAGCTGCGCCAGCGTGATCAGGCCCGAGCGCACGCCGTCGTCGATGTCGTGCGCGTTGTAGGCGATCTCATCGGCCAGGTTGCACAGCTGCGCCTCCAGGCTGGGCTGGCGCCCCAGCAGGAAGCGCCGGCCCACGCCGCCGGGCTCGCGCGCCTCCAGCAGTTCGGCGTTGCGCCGCGAGCAGTGCTTGAGGATGCCCTCGCGCGTCTCGAAGGTCAGGTTGATGCCGTCGTACTGCGGGTAGCGCTCTTCCAGCCGGTCCACCACGCGCAGACTCTGCAGGTTGTGCTCGAAGCCGCCGAAGTCTTGCATGCACTCGTTGAGCACGTCCTGCCCCGCATGGCCGAAGGGCGTGTGCCCCAGGTCGTGCGCCAGGCATACGGCCTCCACCAGGTCCTCGTTCAGCCGCAGCGAGCGCGCGATGGAGCGCCCGAGCTGCGCCACCTCCAGCGAATGCGTGAGCCGCGTGCGGAACAGGTCGCCCTCGTGGTTCAGGAACACCTGGGTCTTGTAGACCAGCCGCCGGAAGGCCGTGGAATGCACGATGCGGTCACGGTCGCGCTGGTACTCCGTGCGCGTGGGCGCGGGCGGCTCGAAGTGCCGGCGGCCGCGCGTGCGCGCCGGATCGCAGGCATAGGAGACCAGCGCCGCTTCATGCATGAAATAGGCCTCTGGCGCTTATCCAACAAGCGCAAGCAGCTATTGAATTCATATCACCCCGTGCAGCAGGCGTCGATCACCTCGCGCACCAGCGCATCGGGCGCCGCCCGCATGACGGCCTTGCCCGGGCCGTCGATCAGCACGAAGCGGATCTCGCCCGCCTCGGCCTTCTTGTCCACGCGCATCAGCTCCAGGTAGCGGCCCGCGTTGTCCCGTGCGTCCAGCACCGGCCCACGCGTAGGCAGGCCCGCGCGCGCGATCAGGCGCGCGAGGCGCTGGGTGAAGGCTTCATCGACCAGGCCCAGGCGCCGCGACAACTCCGCCGCCATCACCATGCCGGCCGCCACGCCCTCGCCATGCAGCCACACGCCGTAGCCCATGCCCGCCTCGATCGCATGGCCGAAGGTGTGGCCGAAGTTCAGGATGGCGCGCAGGCCCGCCTCGCGCTCGTCCGCGCCCACCACCGCCGCCTTGATCTCGCAGCTGCGCCGCACCGCATGCGCCAGCGCGGCACGATCGCGCGCCAGCAGCGCGTCCATGCTTTCCTCCAGCCAGCCGAACAGCTCCATGTCGGCGATCGGCCCGTACTTGATCACCTCCGCCAGCCCCGCCGCCAGCTCGCGCGCGGGCAGCGTGTCGAGCGTGGCCAGGTCGCACACCACCAGCCGCGGCTGGTAGAAGGCGCCGACCATGTTCTTGCCCAGCGGATGGTTGATGGCGGTCTTGCCGCCCACCGACGAATCCACCTGCGCCAGCAGCGTGGTCGGCACCTGCACGAACGGCACGCCGCGCATGTAGCAGGCGGCGGCAAAGCCCGTCATGTCGCCGATCACGCCGCCGCCCAGGGCGAACAGCACCACCTTGCGGTCGCAGCCCTGGCCTAGCAGTTCGTCGAAGATGCGCTGCAGGGTTTCCCAGTTCTTGTACTCCTCGCCGTCGGGCAGCACCACCGTGTGGACGGCCGGATAACGCCGCGCGAGCGTATCCGCCAAGGCTGCGCCATAGAGCGGCTGCACCGTGTCGTTGGTGACGATCAGGGCGGCCGTGCCCGAGGGCAGTGCCTTGTGAGCAGCCAGCCCGGCGAGCAGGGCAGAGCCGACGTCGATGCCATAGCTGCGGTCGCCCAGGGCGATGCGGACGCTTTCTGTTGGAGTGGACTGCTTCATCAAACCGATTTTCCGATTGGCAAAAAAAATCCCCAGACACGCTGGGGATGGCTTCTCAAGCCAGGGGCTAACCCTTGAGCGGCCCGAGGTGGCTATGGTACATCGGACCTGGGGATAGCGATCATGAGCACGACCCCGTCACCGTCAATGACACTTGACGCGTCACGTTCGTGACACCCTTCGTCGCCGTAACGAAGAAGGTGTATGTGCCGGTGTCGCCCGGATCAACAGGAGTGGCAGGGTCGGTAGGAGTGGCAGGTATGGAATTCGTGCATGCCCTGGGAGTCCCGGAGATGAAGCCGGTGACGCCCGTGGTTCCGCTCGTGAGCCAGCTTGGCAGACCAGCGAACGACCATGTCACGCCAGGAACAGAGGCCGTAAAGGCAAAGGCAAAGTTCTGCCCCCCTGGCACGCTACCCAGCGGGCAGACTTGATTCAGATTGCAATTGCCGATCGCGAAGTCCTCCGGCTTCACGGCGCCGACCAGCGTCAGCTTGATGGTGCCCGAGTCTGCGAGTTTGTTCTTGTCCCTCACCGTCACCGTCGCCTGGTATACGCGCTCAACGTCATCCGGCGTGCCACTGAGCACACCGGTGCCCGAATCGACGGACAGCCCCTTCGGCAGGCCAGTGGCCGACCAGGTGTAGGGCGGCAGGCCGCCCTGGGCCGTCAACAGGTGGGTGTAGGAGATGGTGTTGGTCACCTGGCCCAGGTCTTCATCGCTCACGGCCAGCGGGTCCGTGGTCGCTTCGATCGCCGCGATCTGGTCGATGATGGTGATCGGATCCTGGATGCCATTGCCAACGTTGTTGTCGTAACGGTCTGCCGTGAACTCGAGGAAGATGGGGCCCGTTTCTGCGCCGCTGATCAACGAGAACTGCGCCACGCCGCCAATCGAGGGCAATTGCAGCACACCACCGCTCAGGACACCCGCAACCAGCCGTGCGCCGACGGCCGCATCGGTCCCGGGGAGGATGCGCACCTGCACATTCGCACCGGAACTGCTGGACACCGGCTGGATGGCGTCGTCCTGGACGAATGCCTGCATGACAACGGTGCTGGGAATGCGGGTCGCATTTCCCTGCGTTCCAATGTAGCTCTGCTGCGATGGGACGAGCATGCTCACGCTCGCGGGTTTGCCGGTGGTGCCCCCGACCGTGATGTCCACGCTGGCAGAGTGCTCCTTCTTGTCCCGCGGGTCCGTCACCGTGCAGACGATGCGCGCGGTGCCCGCCTGATTCTTGGCATGGAAGTGGAAAGAATTGCCGCCCGAGTTGGAACCGAGCGTGATGCTGCGATAGGCATTGGGCACCTTGATCTTTCCGCCGTTGCCGTCATCGACTTCTTCCTCGTGCTCCGGGTCGCCATCGAGGTAATACAAGGAGCCGGAGTCGAGCCCTCCCGCCATGTTACAGCCGAAGATTTTCTCGCCCCCCGGAATGGGACGCCCGCCCTCCTTCGCCTCGACGTACAGCGTGGTGGAGAAAGGCGCATACACACCCTGACCTACGGGGTAGTTGCTGACGTTGAGAGGCAACTGCGTCTTGTCGGCACGCAGCGTGATGCTGTACGTGGAATGGGACTCCCCGCCGCTGCCGCCGCCGCCGCCGCAAGCGGTAAGCACTGCGGCAAACACCGCGGAAGTGATGATCGTCTTGGAAATTCTCATGGTTCTCTTACCTTCAAACATTCAACGTACGGGCCCGCGGTCGGTAATCACCTTGGGCGTGATGAAGACAAGCATTTCACGCTTGCTGGATTCCTTGGTCCGGCTCTTGAATAGATTTCCCATGATCGGCACGTCGCCCAGCAGGGGAATCTTGTTTTCCTGGTTGGTTTCTTCCATTTCGAAGATGCCGCCGATCACGACGGTACCGCCGTTTTCCACCAGCACCTGGGTCTTGATGTGCTTGGTGTCGATGGCCACGCCCTGGGTCGTGCTCTCGCCGCGGCTGTCCTTGTTAACGTCCAGGTCCAGGATGATGTTGCCTTCGGGCGTGATCTGCGGAACCACTTCAAGCTTGAGCACGGCCTTCTTGAACGCGATGGTCGTGGCGCCATTAGGCGCTGTGACGGAATAGGGGTACTCGGTACCCTGCTCGATCAGGGCCTTGGTCTGGTCGGCCGTGATCAGGCGCGGGCTGGAGACCACCTTGCCCTGGCCATCGGCCTCCATGGCGGACAGTTCCAGGGTAAGGAAGCGGTTCGCGGCGGAGTTGAAGATGGACAGGGCGAACGAGCCCACGCCCGTGACGTTGGACAGCGATGCGGGCAGGTTGACAAAATTCCCCCCCACGTTCACCGCATCGCCAAAGCCTGCGGAGTTGGTCGCGTTGCTGTAGTTGGTGCCCCAGGCAGCACGGTTGCCCCCGCCTATGCTGTAGCCACCATCGCCGCCCTTGTTGGCGCGCAAATCCCCGCCACCCAGGCGCACGCCCAGCGAGCGGCCGAAGGTGTCGCGCGCCTCGACGATGCGCGCCTCGATCATGACCTGGCGCACGGGTACGTCCAGCGTCAGCAGCAGCTTGCGCACCTCCTCCAGCTTGGCCGGGGTGTCCGTGACGAACAGCTGGTTGGTGCGCGGCTCGGCGATCGCGCTGCCGCGCTCGGACAGGAAGCGCGTGGTGTCACTGGTGCTGCTGCCCGACGAGGTATTGGTGGTCAGCTGCACCACCATGTCCGCGGCCTTGGCGTAGTTCAGCTGGTAGGCCTGCGTGCGCAGCGGTTCGAGCTTCTGGATGGCCATTGCGGCCTCGTAGTCCTTCTTCGTGCGCTCGTCGATCTCGTCCTTGGGCGCGATCCACAGCACCGTGCCGGACTTGCGCATGCCGAGGCCCTTGGCATCCATGATGATCTGCAAGGCTTGGTCCCAGGGCACGTCCTTCAGGCGCAGGGTCAGCGCGCCCGTCACCGTGTCGGAGGTGACGATGTTGAAGTTGGTGAAGTCGGCAATCACCTGCAGCAGCGACCGGACCTCGATGTTCTGAAAATTCAGCGACAGCTTCTCGCCCGTGTAGTTCGGGCCTTGCGTCAGCTTGCTCAGGTCCACCTTCTTGGGGCGTACTTCCACGACGAACTGGTTGTCGCTCTGGTAGGCGCTGTGTTCCCACTCGCCGACAGGCTCGATGGTCAGGCGCACGCGCTCGCCCTGCTGGGTTGCGGTGATGGTTTGCACCGGCGTGCCGAAGTCGGACACGTCCAGCCGCCTGCGCAGGCCCTCGGGCAGGGAGGAGCGCAGAAAGTCGACGACCAGCCCCTTGCCCTGCAACTGCAGGTCCACGCCCACCTGGTTGCTGGGCAGCCCGACGACGATGCGGCCCGCCCCGTCGGTGCCGCGGCGGAAGTCCAGATCCTTCAGGGCCAGCACGTCCGTGTTCTGGCTCTCGGCAAATGCCGTCGGCGATGCGCTGGGAATCCTGGCACCGCCGGTGACCGGATCCAGCAGCACCAGCACCGTCTTGCCGTGCAGTTCGGCGCGGTAGGAGGTGGGCTGCTTCAGGTTCAGGACGATGCGCGACCTCTCCCCCGCCTGCACGATGTTCGCCGACTTCACGTTGCCCTGATTGATTTCGACCAGCGAGCGACCGGAGGCATTGCCGGCTCCCGGGAAATCCAGAGCAATGCGTGCCGGACTCTGGATGGAAAAACCCGTTGGCAAATCGGTCTGGGGTTCGGAAAACTCGATGCGCAGGACCTCGGCCCCGCCTTGCAGAAAACCCGAAACGGATTCGATCGCTCCCCCCGCATGCGCCACGGTGGCCCCCAGTGCGGCCAGGATCGCAACGCCCGCCGCCCAGAGATGCCGCCGCAAACGCGTCTTCTGTTGCATCATTTCCTCACCTCATTTCCCTCTTGCAGGTCCAGTGTTGTCATGCGCTCCACCCAATCTCCCGTGGAGTCCTGGACGATCTCCCGTAAACGCATATTCGTCTCGGAAATACTGACGATCTTTCCGTAGTTCTGCCCCAGATAATTCCCCGCGCGCACCTGGTACAGCAGCTTGTCGACGCTGACCAGTGCCGTGGGCACCCCGGTCTTGTTCAGGCTGCCCACCATCTTCACGGCGTCCAGCGGGTAGGCCTCCAGCGGCTCCTTGCGCCTGGCCATCTCGGGCGCGATCAACGAGGCATTGGCCACCGTTTCCGACGATTCACGGCGCAATGCCTGGGTCAGCTTCGTCGGGCTGAACGGGTCCATTCCCTTGTCCCCGGCGTAATCCTGGGGCAGGAATTGCTTGGGCTCTTTCAGCGGCATCACCCGCGGCTTGGTGGTGGCGCGCAGCTCGGACATCCACTGGCGCAGTTCGTCCTCGTCACTGCCGCCGCAGCCCGAAAGAATCAACGCTCCCGCCAACACGATGAGCTGCCTGCAGCGAAAGCGCATCATTTCTGGGCTCCTTTCGCCGCCGCCTTTTGCGCCTGTATCTCCTCGGCGTCGAGATAGCGGAAGGTCCTGGCCGTCGCCTCCATGGTCAGATTGCCGCCGGCATCTTTCGTGGCCGGGTCGATCGACAGATTGTTCAAGGTCACGATGCGCGACAAATTGGCCACGTCGGAGGCAAAGGCGCCCACGTCATGGTATTTGCCCACCACGCGAATGGAGATGGGCAGCTCGGCGTAGTAATCCTTGACCACTACCTGGCCAGGCCGGAACAATTCGAATTGCAGGCTGCGCCCCAGGCCTGCCTGGTTGATGTCGGACAGCAGGGCCGACATTTCCGCCTTGCTGGGCAGCTGCTTTTCCAGCTGGATCACATATTGCTGGATTTGCTCACGCTGCTTCTTGAGCGCGTCCAGGCTGACGGCCTTGATCAGCTTCTTCTGGTAATCGTCGCGCAATGTCTGCTCGGTGCTGCGCTCGGCGGTCAGTTCGTCCTGGAATTCGCTGAGCTTGAAGAACCACAGAAAGGTCGCCACGCCTGCGGCGATCAGCAGGCACAGCAGCGTGCGCGGCAACGCCGGCCACAGCGACGGATCCTTGGGGTCCAGATTCTGGAACTGGCGCTGCAAATCGTCCAGCAGCTTGGCGGAATCCAACTTCGGCGCTTTCTTCTTTGCCATGCTCATTTCCCCACTGCCGCATCACTCGCAGCGTCCATGGCCTTTTGCGCCTCCGAGCTGCGCACCAGGCGGAAGCGCAGATTGAAGGCCGCGACGCGGCGCTGGTCCTTGGGAGTCAAGGCCACGTTGGCGGCGACGATTTCCACCAGTTCGGGCTTGGAAAACCAGGGCGTGTTGTTGGTGAGATTGCGCAACATCTCGGAGACCCGTTCATTGGACTGCGCCATGCCCTGCATGGTGACGACCTGGTCGACCTGCTTGAGGCTCGTCACGTACACGCCGTCGGGCAGTTGCTGGACCAGTTCGTTGAGCAGGTGGACCGGAAGGTTGCGGTCGGACTGCAGGTCCTCCACCGCCTTCTGGCGTGCCTGCAGCGCGGTGATCTCCTCTTCGATCGTGGCGATTTCCTTGATCTGCTGCTCCAGGACCTGGATCTCGCCGCGCAGGAAGTTGTTCCTGTCCTGCTGGTCGGTGATCATCACCTGGAACCACCAGTAAATGGCTGCCGCGATACCCAGGCCCGCCAGGGCCGAGGCCCCCATGATGGCCTGGAACGTCTCGCGCCGGCGCTTGCGGGCAGCCTCCCGGTGCGGAAGCAGGTTGATGAGAATCACTGCAGGAACCTCCGCATCGCCAGCCCACAGGACGTCAGGTACGACGGCGCCTCGCGCGCCATCTTCTTGAGGCGGACCGCCCTGCCCACATCCATCCCTTCGAAGGGATTGATGACGCTGCAGGCGAAACCGGTGTTCTGGGTAACGGTCTGGGTCAGGCCGGACAGCGGAGCGGAGCCGCCTGCCAGCATGATGTGGTCCACCCGGTTGTAGGGCGTGCTCGTGAAAAAGAACTGGAGCGCGCGCCCGATCTCCTGCGCGAGGCTGTCCACGAAGGGCTGCAGCACCGCCGATTGATAGTCTTCGGGCAGGTCGCCGTTGCGCTTCTTACCCTCCGCCTCTTCCTGCGAAAAGCCGTACTGGCGCACGATGAGCTGCGTCAGCTGCGCGCCGCCGAAGGCCTGGTCGCGCTCATAGAGCACGTCGTCGTTGCGGATGACCTGCATGCTGGTGGTGAGCGCCCCCACCTCGAACAGCGCAACCACGCTGTCCACGCCGCGATTGGGCAGGGCCTCGATGAGGCGCCCAGCAGCCAGGCGCGCAGCATGGGACTCGATGTCGACGATGACGGGCTTGAGGCCTGCCGCCTCGGCCAGGCCCTGGCGGTCCTGCACCTTTTCCTTGCGCGAGGCCGCGATCAGCACGTCCACGTCGCCGGGGGCGTTCTTGCTGGGGCCTACGACGCAGAAGTCCAGGCTCACCTCGTCGAGCGAGAACGGGATGTACTGGTTGGCCTCGGACTCCACCTGCACCTCGAGCTCCTGCTCGGTCATGCCGCCGGGCAGGGAGATGCGTTTGGTGATGACCGCCGACGGCGGCAGGGCAAGGGCCACATTCTTCGTCCTGGTGCCGCTCTTCCTGACCACGCGGCGCAGCGCCTCGGCCACTTCGTCGAACTTTTCGATGTTGCCATCGGTGATCCAGCCGCGCTCGAGCGGCTCGATCGCGCAGCATTCGAGCACCAGCGCCCCTCCCTTATCGCGCCCCAATTCGACCAGCTTGACACTGGAAGAACTGATGTCGACCCCTAGCAATGGGGCTGACTGACGACTGAACAACGACCCCATTGAGATCAAGGTGCCCCCTGTAAACCTAGCGAGACAAAGCAACAAAACTTAACACTTCACATGGATGCTATCAGCATGCTCCTACACCAGCAAAGAGTTTTACGCCCTTGATACGTCTCGGCCGTTGTCAAAAGCCGACGATTTTCCAAGGCTTCCAAGGGTATCCACCGACCCATTTCGCGCCCGGGCGCGCCCTGGTCCTCACACCTGCAAACATGGGGGGGCGCCCTGGATTTTTATAATGGCCGGTTGCTTGCCGATTGAGCCCTATGCCGCATTCACGAGACAAAGCCCCCGCACCGCCCCCGTCCCATGCGCCGCGCTGGATGCGCTGGCTTCTGCGCGGGCTTGCCTGGCTCGTCGGCCTTGGCGTGGCGGGCGCGCTGGCGGGCGTTCTCGTCGTGGGCGTGGGCCTGGCCATGGCCTACCCCAACCTGCCGGACGTCTCCGACCTGGCGGACTACCGCCCCAAGCTGCCGCTGCGCGTGTACTCCACCGAAGGCGCCCTGCTGGGCGAATTCGGCGAGGAGCGCCGCAACCTCACGCCCATAGAGGACATTCCGGCGGTGATGACCAACGCGGTCCTGGCCATCGAGGATGCCCGTTTCTTCCAGCATGGGGGCGTGGACTACAAGGGCGTGCTGCGGGCGGCGCTGGCCAACCTGGGGCGCGTGAAGAGCCAGGGCGCCTCCACCATCACCATGCAGGTGGCGCGCAACGTATATCTCTCGTCGGAAAAAACGCTGACGAGAAAGATATATGAAATATTGTTAACTTTTAAGCTCGAGCATTTGCTGACCAAAAACCAGATACTCGAGATTTACATGAACCAGATTTATCTGGGAAATCGCGCCTACGGGTTTGCCGCCGCGTCCGAGGCCTATTTTGGCAAGCCGCTGAAGTCTATTTCCATCGCCGAGGCCGCGATGCTGGCCGGCCTGCCCAAGGCACCCTCGGCCTACAACCCCATCAGCAACCCCAAGCGCGCCCGCATCCGCCAGCTCTACATCATCGACCGGATGCTGGAAAACGGCTTCATCACCGCCGAGCAGGCCGCCACCGCCAAGCAGGAAGACCTCAAGCTGCGCTCATCCACCAGCAGCACCCGCGTGCACGCCGAATATGTGGCCGAGATGGCGCGCCAGCTTGTGTTCTCCCAATATGGGGCCGAGGCCTATACGCGCGGCCTGAACGTCTACACCACCCTGAACGCAGGCGAGCAGGAAGCGGCCTACGCCGCCTTGCGCAAGGGCATCATGGATTACGAGCGGCGCCAGCACTACCGCGGCCCCGAGCGTTTCGTGAACCTGCCCGCATCCCCGGCCGAGGCCGAAGACGTGATCGATGACGCGCTCGCCAGCCACCCCGACAACGGCGACGTGCTGGCCGCCGTGGTGCTGGAGGCCGGCAGCAAGAAGATCGTGGCCGCGCGCGCCGACGGCGAGCAGATCGAAATCACCGGCGAGGGCCTCAAGCCCGCGCAGTCGGGCCTGAGCGACAAGGCCCCGCCCAATATCAAGCTGCGCCGCGGCGCCGTCATCCGCGTGGTGCAGACCCCGAAGAAGACCTGGGAGATCACCCAGCTGCCCGAGGTCGAGGGCGCCTTCGTGGCCATGGACCCCCGCACGGGCGCCATCCACGCCCTGGTCGGCGGCTTCGACTTCGACAAGAACAAGTTCAACCACGCCACCCAGGCGTGGCGGCAGCCGGGGTCGGCCTTCAAGCCCTTCATCTATTCCGCCGCCCTCGAAAAGGGCTTCACGCCGGCCACGGTCGTCAACGACGCTCCGCTGTTCTTCAGCGCCGGCGCGACGGGCGCCCAGCCCTGGGAGCCCAAGAACTACGACGGCAAGTACGACGGCCCCATGACGCTGCGCACCGGGCTGGCGCGCTCCAAGAACGTGGTCTCCATCCGCGTGCTGCAGGCCGTGGGCCCCAAGACCGCGCAGGACTGGGTGACGCGCTTCGGCTTCGACGCGGACAAGCACCCCGCCTACCTGACCATGGCGCTCGGCGCGGGCTCGGTCACGCCCATGCAGATGGCGACGGCCTATTCAGTGTTCGCCAACGGCGGCTACCGCGTCAACCCCTACCTGGTCACGCGCGTGACCGACCACAAGGGCCGCGTCCTGTCGAACGTGCAGCCGCCGGCCACCGCGGACAACCCGCGCGCCATCGATGCGCGCAACGCCTTCGTGATGGACAGCCTGCTGCAGGAGGTCACGCGCAGCGGCACGGCGGCGCGCGCGCAGGCCACGCTCAGGCGCCCCGACCTGTACGGCAAGACCGGCACCACCAACGATGCGGTGGATGCCTGGTTCGCGGGCTTCCAGCCCTCCCTGGTGGCCGTGACCTGGATTGGCTACGACACGCCGCGCAACCTGGGCAGCCGCGAGACCGGCGGCGGCCTGGCATTGCCGATCTGGATCAGCTTCATGGACAAGGCGCTCAAGGGCGTGCCCGTGGCCGAACCCACCGTGCCCCCCGGCGTGGTGAACGTGAGCGGCGAGTGGTTCTACGAGGAATACGCGCGCAACACGGGCGTGGCAAGCGTGGGTATGGACGCACCCGCCCCTGCGGCGCCCGCCGCGGCGCCGGCGCCCGAGGAGCGCAGCCGCATCCTGGACCTGTTCCGCAACTGAAGCTCAGGCCGTGAACGCCAGCGCCTGGCCTGCCTGCCGGCTGGCATCGCGGTTCAGCGCCGCGAAGAATTCACCATCTCCCTTGGTGTCCATCCAGCGCGCACCATCGAAGCGGTAGTGGTAGCCGCCGGACTGCGCGGCCATCCAGACTTCGTGCAGGGGCTTTTGCAGGTTGATGACGATCTGGCTGCGGTTGCGGAAGCTGATGGTGACCATGCCGCCCGTGCGCTGGCTGTCGAGGTCCGCGTCGGTCTCCTCGTTGATGCGGTCGCAGCCCTGCTCCACCGCCAGCAGCAGTTGCTCGGCGCGGTCCATGAATTCGAGGTCGGTCATTACAATTTGCGTATGTTGAGAGCTCGCCAAATTCTAGTCAGGACGATTGCCCTTGCTCTGAGCGCGGCAGCCCTGGGCTGCGGCCAGCGCGGCCCGCTGTACCTGCCGACCGAACCGGCGGCGGCGCAGCGCGCCACCCTGCCCGAGACGCTCAACCCTGCCGCCCCGCGCGCCACGGCGCCCGCTGCACCCTCCTCCGTCCCCGCACCATCGTCCCATCCATGATCCCTCCCGTCCTGCCCGGCCAGCCCCAGCTCCACTACCGCGACCACGCCCTCTACCTCGAAGACCGGCGCCTGTCGGACCTGGCACGCGAGCATGGCACGCCCCTGTACGTCTATTCCCAGGCCTCCATGCTGCAGGCCCTGGCGGCCTACCAGCGCGGCTTTGCCGGGCGCAGGGTGCAGATCTGCTACGCCATGAAGGCCAACTCGTCGCTGGCCGTGCTGCAGCTGTTCGCGCGGCATGGCTGCGGCTTCGACATCGTCTCGGGCGGCGAGCTCGAGCGCGTGATGGCCGCCGGCGGCGACCCGGCCAAGGTGATCTTCTCGGGCGTGGGCAAGACCCGCGCCGAGATGCGCCAGGCGCTCGAGGCCGGCATCGGCTGCTTCAACGTCGAGAGCGAGGCCGAGCTCGAGGTGCTGAGCGAGGTCGCCCAGTCGATGGGCCTGCGCGCGCCCATCAGCATCCGCGTGAACCCGAACGTGGATGCCAAGACCCACCCCTACATCTCCACGGGCCTCAAGGGCAACAAGTTCGGCATCGCCCATGAGCGTACGCTGGATACGTACCGCCGCGCCGCGCAGCTGCCCGGCCTGCGCGTGGTGGGCATCGACTGCCACATCGGCTCGCAGATCACCGAGGAGACGCCGTACCTCGACGCCATGGACCGCCTGCTGGACCTGGTGCAGGCCATCGAGGCAGCGGGCATCGCCATCCACCACATCGACTTCGGCGGCGGCCTGGGCATCGACTACAACGGCGATACGCCGCCCGCGGCCGATGCGCTGTGGTCCAGCCTGCTGGCCAAGCTGGACGCGCGCGGCTATGGCGACCGCCTGCTCATGATCGAGCCGGGCCGCTCCCTGGTGGGCAATGCCGGCGTGTGCCTGACGCAGGTGCTGTACCTGAAGCCGGGCGAGCAGAAGAACTTCTGCGTCGTCGACGCCGCGATGAACGACCTGCCGCGCCCCGCGATGTACCAGGCCTACCACGCCATCGTGCCGCTGGACGCGGCCGCGCAGGCGCCGGCGCAGGTGTACGACGTGGTCGGCCCGATCTGCGAGAGCGGCGACTGGCTGGGCAAGGACCGCAGCCTGGCCGTGGCCGCGGGCGACATGCTGGCCGTGCTCTCCACCGGGGCCTACTGCAGTTCCATGGGCAGCACCTACAACACCCGCGCGCGCCCCGCCGAGGTGCTCGTCGATGGCGCGGCGGCCCATGTGATCCGCGCGCGCGAAAGCGTCAGCGACATCTTTCGCTGCGAACGCCTGATTCCATCCAGATCTTGATGACCATCAAGCAATAACCACTTCGGCGCAACTACTATTGCGCTTTTTGCGGTGGACCTCTCTGTATGCCCCTGGAGCCCCTGGAACTTTATCGAGACCAGCACCATGCCTGCCTGATGTTTTCCGACCTCATCGAGGAGGACGGCCAGGCCGTGCAGTCCAACCAGTTCCTGATCGTGGACGGCGACACCGGCGCCATCATCGACCCGGGCGGCAACCTGGCCTTCAACGAGCTGTTCATGGGAATGTCCCGGCATTTCCCGCCGCACCGGCTGTCCTACCTGCTCGCGTCGCATGCCGACCCGGACATCATCGCCTCGCTGGACCGCTGGCTCAGCAGCACGAAGGCCACGCTGGTCATCTCGCGCGTGTGGGAGCGCTTCGCCCCGCACTTCGCCAAGCTCGGCAAGACCGAGAACCGCATCATCGGCGTGCCCGACGGCGGCGGCCGCCTGCCGCTGGGGCGCCACGAGCTGGTGCTGCTGCCCGCGCACTTCCTGCATTCCGAGGGCAACTTCCACTTCTACGACCCGGTCAGCCGCATCCTGTTCACGGGCGACCTGGGCGTGTCCATGACCTCGGGCACCGAGGCGCGCGTGCCCGTGACCGCGCTCGCGCCCCACATCGCGCGCATGGAGGCCTTCCACCGCCGCTACATGGTCTCGGGCAAGGTCCTGCGCCTGTGGACGCGCATGGCGCGCCAGCTCGACATCGCCATGCTGGTGCCCCAGCATGGCGCGCCCATCATGGGGCGGCAGGCCATCGCCGACTTCCTCGACTGGCTCGACGGCCTGGAATGCGGCACGGACCTGTTCGACGAGCGCGCCTACCAGATCCCTACGGCGCGCATCGATCCGGTGGCGCACTAGGCGCTGCAATCCATGGGAACCCAGTAATAGAATCGGGCTCTAACGCTCTCCCATGAAGCGTCAATAGCTATATAAAAAATAGCGATCATGATTCCAGGTTGCGGCCACGCCGAAGCCACGGCCGGGCCAGCAGCAGCGCCGCCAGGATGGCGGCGTAGACCGCCACCTCGGCGAAGTCGTTCTTGCCGGCGCGCATCCAGAAAAAATGCAGCAGCGCCAGGCCCGCGGCCAGGTACACGCTGCGGTGCATGCGCTGCCAGCGGCGCCCGCCGAGCCAGCGCATGGCGCGGTTGAACGAGGTGGCCGCCAGCACGAGCAGCAGCGCGAAGCCGCACATGCCCACGAGGATGAAGGGCCGCTTGGCCACGTCACGCGCGATCTCGCCGCCGTCCAGCCCCATGTCGAACCACGCGTAGCACAGCAGGTGCAGCGCGGCGTAGAAGAAGGTGTAGACGCCCAGCATGCGCCGAAAGCGCGCCAGCGCGGGCAGCCGCGCGGCCAGGCGCAGCGGGGTCACGGCCAGGGTCAGGCACAGCAGGCGCAGCGTCCAGTCGCCCATGGAGCGGATCAGCGCCTCGGCCGGGTTGGCGCCCAGGCGGTCGAACGCCGCCGCGTACACCAGCCAGGCCAGCGGCAGCAGGCACAGCGCGAACAGCAGCGGCTTGGCCGCCGGGTGCCGCAGCGCCCGGTCCGCCGCGGCCTGGCCGCCGGGGCGCGCCTGCCGCATCAATAGAACTTCTTCAGGTCCATGCCGGCGTAGAGCTGGCCCACCTGGGCCCCGTAGCCGTTGAACGGCAGGGTCTTGCGCTTCCTGGCGAACAGCCCGTCCTCGCCGATGCGCCGCTCCGTGGCCTGGCTCCAGCGCGGGTGGTCCACGTCGGGGTTCACGTTGGAGTAGAAGCCGTACTCGTTGCGCGCCGCCTTGTTCCAGGCCGTGGCGGGTTCCTTCTCGGTGAAGCGGATCCTGACGATGCTCTTGGCGCTCTTGAAGCCGTACTTCCAGGGCACGACGATGCGCACCGGCGCGCCGTTCTGGTTGGGCAGCACCTCGCCATACATGCCGAAGGCCAGCAGCGTGAGCGGGTGCATGGCTTCGTCCATGCGCAGCCCCTCGGTATAGGGCCAGTCCAGGATGCGCGAGCCCACGTAGGGCATGGTGGCCTTGTCGGCCAGGGTCACGAACTCCACGTACTTCGCGCTGCCCTGCGGCTCCACGCGGCGGATCAGCTCGGCCAGCGAGTAGCCCACCCAGGGGATCACCATGGACCAGCCCTCCACGCAGCGCAGGCGGTAGATGCGCTCCTCCATCGGCGAGAGCCTGAGCAGTTCGTCGATGTCGAAGCGCCTCGGCTTGTTGACCAAGCCGTCCACTTCCACCGTCCAGGGCCGGGTCTTGAGCGTGTGTGCGTTGCGCGCGGGGTCGGTCTTGTCGGTGCCGAACTCGTAGAAGTTGTTGTAGCCCGTGGCGTCCTTGTAGTCGGTGGGCTTTTCCATGGTCGCCGCGCCCGCCACGGCCGAGCGCGCCCCCGGCAGCGCCGCCAGCCGCCCCTGCGCCAGCGCCTGGCGCCCGGCCCAGGACGCGAGCACCGCCCCGGCCGCGCCGCCCGCCATCAGGCGCAGCAGCGCGCGGCGCTGCCCATAGGCCGCGCGCGGCGTGATCTCGCTGGCGCGGGGGTGGTCGAAACCGCTGTCGTGGGTATGGATGAGCATGGCGGGCCTCCATGGGCAGTTGCAGCGCGAGTCTGCCCCATGCCACGCGCCCCTGCACGGCGAAGGGGCTCGTCATTCCATCAAAACGATAGCTGCTTGCGCTTGCTGCCATTGGTTTTCAACATGAAAACCATCGCAAGCCCTTTCAATACGAGCGCTGGCAGCCCCTGTTTCTACAGCGTGCCGTAGCTGTGCAGCCCGGAGAGGAACATGTTCACGCCCAGGAAGGCGAAGGTGGTGACCACCAGCCCCACCAGCGCCCACCAGGCGGACATGGTGCCGCGCAGCCCCTTCATGAGGCGCATGTGCAGCCAGGCCGCGTAGTTGAGCCAGACGATCAGCGCCCAGGTTTCCTTCGGGTCCCAGCTCCAGTAGCCGCCCCAGGCCTCGGCCGCCCACAGCGCGCCCAGCACGGTGGCGATGGTGAAGAACGCGAAGCCCACGGCGATGGACTTGTACATCACGTCGTCCAGCACCTGCAGCGCCGGCAGCTGCTCGGCGATGCGCCGGCGCGCGAGCAGGATGCCGGCCACGATCAGCGCCGAGACGCCGAAGTACACCATCCAGTAGGCGCCGCCGCCCTCGGCGGCCCCCTGGCGGAACACGATGGGCTCGAAGCACAGCACCACGCCCAGCAGCCACAGAGGCGCGAGCTTGTACCAGCGCGTCTCGCTGGCCTGCTGCTTGATGAGGTAGGCGAACGCCACCATGGCCGACAGCGCGAAGGTGCCGTAGCCGATGAAGTTGGCCGGCACGTGCAGCTTCATCCACCAGCTCTTGAGCGCGGGCACCAGGGGCTGGATCTCGTGCGCCTCGCGCACCACCGTGTACCAGAGCAGGAAGCCCACGGCGGCGCTCACCACCAGCATCACGAAGCCGCCCAGCGCGCGCGTGGCGTACTGCTCCTCGTAGTACAGGTAGAACAGCGCCGTCATCCAGCAGAACATGACGAACACCTCGTAGAGGTTGCTCACCGGGATGTGGCCGATGTCGGCCCCGATCAGGTAGCTCTCGTACCAGCGCACCATGGTGCCGATGAGCGCCAGCGCCACCGCCACCCAGGCGATGCGCGAGCCGATGCGCATCAATGCCTGGCCCTGGCCGCGCGCGAACATGCCGACCCAGTAGAACGCCGTGCTCATGAAGAACAGCATGCTCATCCACAGGATGGCCGACTGGCTCGACAGGAAGTACTTGAGGCCGAACACCGTGTCGGCCCGCGCCAGGTCGCCCGCGCCGTCGTTCTGGTACAGGCCGATCGCCAGCAGCGCGCAGGCCGCCACGGCCAGCATCAGCGCGCGCAGCGGGCGCCAGAACCAGCCCAGCCAGATGGCGCCGGGCATGGAGGCGAGCAGGATGCCCTTTTCGTACACGTCCATGTAGGCCGCGTAGCGCTGCAGCGCGAACAGGCCGCCGGCCACCACGGCCAGGGCAAACAGCCAGTCCAGCCAGTTGCGGCGCGCGAAATAGCCTTCGTTCAAGGTCAGCGTCGTGGTGGCGGTGTTCATGGGGTTCCTCCGTGGGGGGGGGGTGCCGTTCCCAGCAGTTGGGTGCGCAGCTGTGCGAATTCGCGGTCCGTGTCCAGCGTCTTGCGGTTGGCCGACAGCGCCATCGTGGCGCGCGCGCCGTCGCCCTCGGGCGCCAGCCAGACCCACAGGCGGCGGTCGCGCACGTACAGCATCGCAAAAACGCCCAGGATCAGCAGCGCGCAGCCCAGATACACCACGTTCTTGCCAGGGGCACGCGCCACCTGGAACACGCTGGCCTGCACCTGCTTGAAGTCGCGCAGCTCGAACACCAGGGGCGCCGGATAGGCCTGGGCGTCGCTCAGGGACAGCACGGCCTGCGTCATGAAGGCCTGGGTCTTCTCGTCCTGCGGCAGCGGCGCCAGCCCGGCGTGCTCGCGCGTCGTCTGCGCCAGCTCGAACAGCGCGCCGTTGAGGATGCGCACCAGCACCTCGCCCGCGCGCGCGCGCTCGGCCTCGGGCACGTTGGCCTCCATGAAGTCGGAGATGGCCTGCAGGCCGCCGCGCGGGCGGCCCTTGCCGGCGCCGTCGTCGTCCGCCGCGCCACCGGTCGCGGCCGCGTCGCCGGCGAACAGCGCCAAGGCGCGTCCGGCGGACAGGGCCAGCTGCTCGGCCAGCTCGGGACGCGAGCCGTCCACCGCCGCGGCCGCATAGCGGCGCACCGCCTGCTCGCGCTGCCGCGGGTCGGCCAGCGCCAGGCGCATGCGCAGGAAACCGTCCATGCCGCCCTCGGCATCCACGGGCACGCGCAGGTAGCGCAGGGGCTCGGACGGCGTCTCGCGCACGCCCAGCAGGAACACGGGCTGGCCGTCGCCCGTGTCCACGGGCAGCATGAAGTTGTGGAATTCGCGCGCCTGGCCCGAGGCGTCGCGCAGCTTGTAGCTGATGCTCGGGCCCACGTTGCGCAGCTCGCGCTTGCCCACGGTCTTGTTGCCGGCGCCCAGGCGCGACTCTATGGACTCGCGCAGGTCCACCTTGCGCACGTCGGCGCCCGAGCCGGCGGCACCCGCATCGCCGAAATTCTCCACGTTGAGCACGCGCAGGCCGGTGAACTCCAGCGTCATGGCCTCGCCCGAGCCCGTGTGGGTCAGCCGCGTGGAGCCGCCGATCACGCCCTGCACGTCGAACGGCTGCGCGCCGGGCACCATGGGGCGCGCGTGCAGCTGCACCTCGGAGCCGCCGTCGTCGAAGCTCGACTGGTAGATCTCCACGCCCCGGTAGCTGACCGGGTGGTTCACCTCCACGCGCGCCGGCGTGGCCTGGCCCGTGGCCCGGTCGTGGATCACGATGTCGCTGGCGAACAGCTTGGGCATGCCCGTAGAGTAATGCTCCACGACGAATTTCTTGAGCTCGACGGAGAACGGCAGGTCCTGCAGCAGCACGCCGTCGGACTGCGCCAGGATGGCCGTGGCCGACTGCGTGCCCTCGGCCACCACCAGGTTGCCGCGGAACGTGGGGTTGCGCTCGGACAGGCGGTGCTCGGGCTTGACCTCGGCGATCAGGCCGCTGCCCGCATACGGCGTCTTGCCGCCGAACCACATCTGCGCGCGCACGATCAGGTCGCCGTCGAGCAGCCCTCCCAGGCACACCAGCACGATGGCGCTGTGCGCCGCGATGTAGCCCAGCTTGTTGGCCGCGCCGGCCTTGGCAGCCACCATCCAGCCATCGCCCGCGGGCGTGGGGCGCTGCTGCAGCCGCACCTTCCAGCCGCCCGAGACCAGCAGCCGGCCGATGCGCTGCGCGGCCGCCTGCGGCGCCTCGCCGGCCAGCGGGGCCATGGCCTTGTGGTGAAAGGCCTGCAGGCTCTTCTCGCGGATGTTTTCCTTGTAGTTGCGCAGGTCCGCGATGTACTTGGGCGCATGGCGGGCGATGCACAGCGAGGTGCTCACCACCAGGAACGCCAGGATCAGCAGGAACCACCAGGCGCTGTAGACCGCGTTGAGCTTGAGCGCCAGGAACAGGTCGGCCCAGAACGGCCCGAACTGGTTGACGTAGTTGGTGACCGGCTCATGCTGCTTGAGCACCGTGCCGATGACCGACGCGATGCAGATCACCGTCAGCAGCGCGATGGCAAACCGCATGGACGCCAGCAGCTCGGTCATGGAGCGCGTGGCGTGCGGGCGCCATGCATGGCCGTGGCCCAAAGAGGTGTCAGACATGAAGAATGCGGGGACCCGAATGAGAAAAGGGCGGACCATCCATTCAGATGGGCCCGCCCGTCTTGGGTGCGATTATCGGCGCAAGCTTCCTCGGGTGCATCCGAGCACCCCTATTCATTTGACGTGAATCAACGGAGGCCGGCGATGTAGTCGGCCACCGCCTTGATCTCGCGGTCGTTGAGCTTGGCCGCCACGTCGCGCATTTGCGCGTTGTTGCCGCGCTTGCCGTCACGGAAATCGGCCAGTTGCTTGATGGTGTAGTCGGAGTGCTGGCCCGACAGGCGCGGGTACTGCGCAGGTATGCCGGCGCCGTTGGGGCTGTGGCAGCCGGCGCAGGCGGCGATGCTGCGGTCCTGGATGCCACCGCGGTAGATGCGCTCGCCCATGGCCACGAGGTCCTTGTCCTTGGCGAAGCCCTCCTTGGCCTTCTGCGAGGCCAGCCATGCGGCGACGTTGCGCATGTCGTCGTCGCTCAGCATGGCCGCCATGCCCTGCATGACGGGGTCGGCGCGCTTGCCGGACTTGAATTCCTGCAGCTGCTTGACCAGGTACTCCGGGTGCTGCTGCGCCAGCGAGGGATTGACGGCGATGGTGGAGTTGCCGTCCGCCGCATGGCAGGCTGCGCACACAGCGCCGTAGCTGGCCGCACCCTTGGTCAGGTCGGGCTTGGCGGCCTTTTGCTGCGCCGGGGTTTCACCCGCTGCAAGGGTCGGAAAAGCGGGAACTGCCAGCGCGGCAGCCATGAGCAAGGAGGCGAGCAACTTCATAGTGGGTTCTTATGTCATGGGCGCAAAACTTCGTAATTCTACAATGCGCGCTGATTCGCTCCATCCCTTGAAAACCCGATCTATGTCAACCACACCGCATGTACCTGGGCCCGGCCTGCCCGACGCCAAGGTCGCCCTGGGATGGATGCACACCGCACGCTTTCTGACCACGGCCGCCCAGCTGCACCAGCTGCCCGCCATCACCGTGCCCGAAATCGCCTTCGTCGGCCGCTCCAACGCCGGCAAGTCCACCTGCATCAACACCCTCACGCAGCAGCGCCAGCTCGCCTTCGCCTCCAAGAAGCCGGGGCGCACCCAGCACATCAACCTGTTCGCCCTGGGCAAGCAGGGCGTGACCGACGCCGTCCTGGCCGACCTGCCCGGCTACGGCTACGCGGCCGTCTCGCGCTCGGACAAGCAGCGCTGGCAGCAGGTGATGGCCAACTACCTCGTCAGCCGCCAGGGGCTCACGGGCATCGTGCTGCTGTGCGACCCGCGCCTGGGCCTGACGGAGCTCGACGAGGCGCTGCTGGAGGTGGTGCGCCCGCGCGTGGAGCAGGGCCTCAAGTTCCTGGTGCTGCTCACCAAGGCCGACAAACTCACGCGCGCCGAGCAGACCAAGGCGCTGTCGATCGCGCGGCTGCAGGCCGGCGGCGGCGAGGTGCGCATGTTCTCCGCGCTCAAGCGCCAGGGCGTGGACGAGGTGGCGCAGCTGCTGTGGCAGTGGGCGCACCCCGCCGAGAACGCGCCGGCTTCAGAGAAAAATCAGCCGGAAACGCAGGCCCATCAAGCGCCGAACGCTTCTGAATAAATAGCGCCACACGGCCGCCTCCCGGGCGGCTCAATAAACGGACGCCTGCCCCTCGGGCCGCGTCTTGAAGCGCTTGTGCACCCAGTAGTACTGCGCGGGCATGGTGCGGATGGCGGCCTCCAGCTCGCGGTTCATGCGCGCCGTGTCGGCCACATGGTCGTCGGTGGGGAAGTTATCCCAGGCGGGCGTGAGCTCGGCCACGTAGCCCTCGGGCGTCATGCGGCTGTACAGCGCCACCACCTTGGCGCGGCCCAGGCGCGCGAAGCGCGAGAGCGAGGGAATGGTGGCGACGTCGGGCATGGCGAAGAAGGGCACGAAGACCGAGTCGTTCCTGCCGTAGTCCATGTCGGGCAGCAGGTACAGCAGCCCCCCCTTGCGCAGGCACGAGACGATGGGCTTGACCCCGTCGGCGCGGTTGAGCATGCGCACGTTGCCGAAGCGCTGGCGCCCGCCCATGAACCACGCGTCCAGCGCCGGGTCGGGGTTGGTGGCGAAGATCGAGGTGAATTCGCGCGCGGTGTTCAGCGGCAGCGCCAGCCCGCCCGCGTCCATGCTGTAGAAGTGCGGCGCGAAGACGATGGTGGGCGTGTCGCCTTCGAGCTCCTGCACCGCGCCGACGAGCTTCACGCGGCTGCGCACCAGCGCCTCGGAGCCCGACCAGAGCCAGCCCCGGTCGAGGAAGGTCTGGCAGAACGCCTCGAACGACTCGCGCGCCCAGGCGCGGCGCTGCTGCTCGGGCACATCGGGAAAGCACAGCTCCAGGTTGCGCAGCGCCACCTTGCGCCGCGGCGCGGCCAGCACGAACAGCAGGCGGCCGATCCACGCGCCCAGCGCGCGCAGCACGGGCAGCGGCAGGCGGCCGAGCAGGTTCAGCAGGGCAACGCCCGCACGCGACGCCAGCCGCGCCGTCACGCGACGCTCTCCGGCTGCTGCGCCTCGGCGCGCGGCTGCTTGTAGCGGGCATAGCCCCACAGGTATTGCCCGGGGCTTTGGCGAATCAGTTGTTCCATGGCTTGGTTGATCTGCAGCACGGCGGCGTCGAGTGTAGGCGCCAGCGGCTGCTCCAGCGCCTGCAGGTGCAGCACGTAGCCGCGCCCGCGTGGCAGGCGCTCGCAGCGCGCGAGGATGACGGCCGCGCCCGTCTGCTGCACCAGGCGCGCGGCCAGCGTCATGGTGTAGGCCGGCTGGCCGAAGAAGGGAGACCACAGGCCCTGCCCCTGGGGCGGCACCTGGTCCGGCAGCAGGCCCACGGCGCGGCCCGCGCGCAGCGCCTTGAGCATCTGGCGCACGCCCTGCAGCGTTGTCGGCACGGCCGCGATGCCCGGGCGGTTGCGCGCGGTCTGCATCACCCGCGCCAGCCAGGGCTGGCGCGCGGGGCGGTAGAGGATGGTGAAGGGCCCGTGCTGCGGCGACCAGCGCCGCGCCCCCTCCTGCACCGACATCTCGAAGCAGCCGATATGCGGCGTGAGGAACACGATGCCGCGCCCCTGCTCCCAGGCCCGCTGCACGCATTCGGCGTTGCGCACCTCGCAGGGGGGCGGCTCGGGCGCCAGCCACAGGCGCGGCGCCTCGGCCACCATGCGGCCCGCATGCGCCACGGCGGCGCGCACGTCGCGCAGCCGGTAGCCCGCGCGCGCCGCGTTGGCCAGGAAACGCCGGCGGTACGTGGGCGACGCGCAGAATGCCACCCACCCCAGCAGCGCGCCGACGGCATGCAACAACCACAACGGCAGCGCAGAAAAAAGGCGAAAAATCGATGGCATTACAATGGCGCGGTCGCCGAGTTAAATGAGCAACTTGCAGGGCGACGTTAAACACAACTGCTAAAGCGTTCGCCACAAGCTCCCGAGGCTATGGGCAACGCCCAAAAGTGCTGAACCACGGAGTTTATTCAAATGGCGAACGACTTCCTCTTCACGTCCGAATCGGTTTCTGAGGGCCACCCCGACAAGGTGGCGGACCAGATCTCGGACGCCATCCTGGACGCGATCTTCGAGCAGGACCCGCGCTCGCGCGTGGCCGCCGAGACGCTGACCAACACGGGCCTCGTGGTGCTGGCCGGCGAGATCACGACCAACGCGCACGTGGACTACATCCAGGTCGCGCGCGACACCATCAAGCGCATCGGCTACGACAACACCGAATACGGCATCGATCACAAGGGCTGTGCGGTGCTGGTGGCCTACGACAAGCAGAGCAACGACATCGCCCAGGGCGTGGACCACGCGAGCGACGACCACCTGAACACCGGCGCCGGCGACCAGGGCCTGATGTTCGGCTACGCCTGCAACGAAACGCCCGAACTCATGCCCGCGCCCATCTACTACGCGCACCGCCTGGTCGAGCGCCAGGCCCAGCTGAGGAAGGACGGCCGCCTGCCCTTCCTGCGCCCCGACGCCAAGAGCCAGGTGACCATGCGCTACGTGGACGGCAAGCCGCACTCGATCGACACCGTGGTGCTTTCCACCCAGCACAGCCCCGACCAGAGCGAGAGCGCCACGAAGATGAAGGCCAGCTTCACCGAGGCCATCATCGAGGAGATCATCAAGCCCGTGCTGCCCGCCGAGTGGCTCAGGGACACCAAGTACCTCATCAACCCCACGGGGCGCTTCGTCATCGGCGGCCCGCAGGGCGACTGCGGCCTCACGGGCCGCAAGATCATCGTGGACACCTACGGCGGCGCCTGCCCGCACGGCGGCGGCGCGTTCAGCGGCAAGGACCCGACCAAGGTGGACCGCAGCGCCGCCTACGCCGCGCGCTACGTCGCCAAGAACATCGTCGCCGCGGGCCTGGCGCGCCAGTGCCAGATCCAGGTGGCCTACGCCATCGGCGTGGCCCGGCCCATGAACATCACCGTGTACACCGAGGGCACGGGCGTGATCCCTGACGAACGCATCGCCCAGCTGGTGCACGAGTATTTCGACCTGCGCCCCAAGGGCATCATCCAGATGCTGGACCTGCTGCGGCCCATCTACGCCAAGACCGCCGCCTACGGCCACTTCGGCCGCGAGGAGCCCGAGTTCACCTGGGAACGCACGGACAAAGCCCAGGCGCTGCGCGCAGCGGCCGGGCTGTAAGCCCGGCGTTTGCACCAGCAAACCCTGGGCTTTGGGGCGTAGCTCATATCGCGCAGCGATGTGAGCAAAGACCACAAGGCCGCCGCACCCCCTCCGCCATTGACACGCCACCTCCCCATGTACGACGCCGCCGTCCTGATCGGACGCTTCCAGCCCGTGCACAACGGCCACTTGGCGCTGCTGCGCGAGGCCCTGGCCCGGGCGCGGCAGGCCGTCGTCGTCGTGGGCTCGGCCTTCCAGGCGCGCACGCCGAAGAACCCCTTCACCTGGCAGGAGCGCGCCCAGATGCTGCGCGCCGCCCTGCCCGAACCCGAGCGCGCGCGCCTGACCGTGCTGCCCGTGCGCGACTACTACGACGAGCCGCGCTGGGCCGAGGCCGTGCGGCAGGCCGTGGCCCAGGCCACCCCGGCCCGGGCGCGCCTGGCCCTGGTCGGCCACTTCAAGGACAGCAGCAGCGGCTACCTGCGGGCCTTTCCCGGCTGGGAGCTGATCCGCATGGAGCGCCAGGGCGCGATCGACGCGACCGCCATCCGCGACGCCTACCTCGGCGCCAGCGCCTCCACGCCGGAGGCGGCGCTGGCCCCATGGGCGCCCCACATCCCGGCGGCGACGCGCGCGTGGCTGGAGCAATTCGCGCACACGGCGCACTACCCCGCCCTGCAGGAAGAATGGCGCATGCTGCGCGCGTACCGCGACAGCTGGGCCGGCGCGCCCTACCCGCCGGTCTTCGTCACCGTGGACGCGCTGCTGCGCTGCCGGGGCCGGGTGCTGCTGATCCGCCGCGCCCACGCCCCCGGCAAGGGCCTGTGGGCCCTGCCCGGCGGCTTCGTCGAGCCGCGCGACACGCTGTGGCAGTCCTGCCTGCGCGAACTGGCCGAAGAAACCCACTGCCCCCTGCCCGAGGAACGCCTGCGCCAGGCGCTGCGCGCGGTGCGCGTGTTCGACCACCCCGAGCGCAGCCAGCGCGGGCGCGTCATCACCCACGCCTATTTCTTCGACCTGGGCGGCGACGCCCTGCCCGAGGTGCGCGGCGGCGACGATGCGGCGCATGCCCAGTGGGTGGCGCAGGAGGATCTGGCCGGCATGGAAGACCGGTTCCACGACGACCACTGGCACATCATCGGCCAGCTCCTGGCCCCGGGCCAGGCCGCATCCACGCCGGCCGCGGACGTGCGGCAGCGCCAAACCCCCTGACTTTCTGGGCCCAGGCCCTTGAAATGGGGAAAAACGGCTTTATTATTAGCACTCGTAAGTGTCGAGTGCTAACAACACCGCCCTACCCCTCAGGCAGCCCGTATGGGCTGCTGTCGTTACCACCCTTTGTTTGTGCATCGCAAGGAGATCCTATGAACCTGCGCCCTCTCGCCGATCGCGTGATCGTCAAGCGCCTGGAAAACGAAACCAAGACCGCCTCGGGCATCGTGATCCCCGACAACGCCGCCGAGAAGCCCGACCAGGGTGAGGTGGTGGCCGTCGGCCCCGGCAGGCTGGACGAGGACGGTGACCGCATTGCCATGAGCGTGAAGGTGGGCGACCGCGTGCTGTTCGGCAAGTACAGCGGCCAGACCGTGAAGATTCACGGCGACGAGCTGCTGGTCATGAAGGAAGACGATCTGTTTGCCGTGGTCGAGAAGTAATTCCCTTCCCATACCAGACCATCAATTTTCATAGCTGCTGACGCTTTATACACAAGCCTTGGCAGCCCGTTTGACCCAAAATCCGTAGGAGCCACACATGGCAGCAAAAGACGTAGTTTTCGGCGGCGAAGCCCGCGCCCGCATGGTTGAAGGCGTGAACATCCTGGCCAACGCGGTCAAGGTGACCCTGGGCCCCAAGGGCCGCAACGTGGTGCTCGAGCGCTCGTTCGGCGCCCCCACCGTGACCAAGGACGGCGTGTCCGTGGCCAAGGAGATCGAGCTCAAGGACAAGATCCAGAACATGGGCGCCCAGCTCGTGAAGGAAGTGGCCTCCAAGACCAGCGACAACGCCGGCGACGGCACCACCACCGCCACCGTGCTGGCCCAGGCCATCGTGCGCGAAGGCAGCAAGTACGTGGCCGCCGGCCTGAACCCCATGGACCTCAAGCGCGGCATCGACAAGGCCGTCACGGCCCTGGTGGAGGAGCTGAAGAAGGCCTCCAAGGCCACGACGACCTCCAAGGAAATCGCCCAGGTGGGTTCGATCTCCGCCAACTCCGACTCCAGCATCGGCGAAATCATCGCCAACGCCATGGACAAGGTGGGCAAGGAAGGCGTGATCACCGTCGAGGACGGCAAGAGCCTGAACAATGAGCTGGACGTCGTGGAAGGCATGCAGTTCGACCGCGGCTACCTCTCGCCCTACTTCATCAACAACCCCGAGAAGCAGGTCGCGCTGCTGGACAACCCCTTCGTGCTGCTGTTCGACAAGAAGATCAGCAACATCCGCGACCTCCTGCCCACGCTGGAAGCCGTGGCCAAGGCCGGCCGCCCGCTCCTGATCATCGCCGAGGAAGTCGAGGGCGAGGCCCTGGCGACCCTGGTGGTGAACACCATCCGCGGCATCCTGAAGGTCGTGGCCGTCAAGGCGCCTGGCTTCGGTGACCGCCGCAAGGCCATGCTGGAAGACATCGCCATCCTGACGGGCGGCAAGGTCATCGCCGAGGAAGTGGGCCTGTCGCTGGAGAAGGTGACGCTGGCCGATCTGGGCCAGGCCAAGACCATCGAGGTGGGCAAGGAAAACACCACCATCATCGACGGCGCCGGCAATGCCGACGACATCCAGGCCCGCGTCAAGCAGATCCGCATCCAGATCGAGGAAGCCACCAGCGACTACGACCGCGAGAAGCTCCAGGAGCGCGTGGCCAAGCTGGCCGGCGGCGTGGCCGTGATCAAGGTGGGCGCCGCCACCGAGGTCGAGATGAAGGAAAAGAAGGCCCGCGTGGAAGACGCCCTGCACGCCACGCGCGCTGCGGTGGAGGAAGGCATCGTGGCCGGTGGCGGCGTGGCCCTGCTGCGCGCACGCCAGGCCGTGGGCCAGCTCAAGGGTGACAACCCCGACCAGGACGCCGGCATCAAGCTGATCCTGAAGGCCATCGAGGCGCCCCTGCGCGAGATCGTGGCCAACGCCGGTGGCGAACCCTCGGTGGTGGTGAACGAAGTGCTGAACGGCAAGGGCAACTACGGCTTCAATGCCGCCAACGACACCTACGGCGACATGCTGGAAATGGGCATCCTGGACCCCACCAAGGTGACCCGCACGGCCCTGCAGAACGCCGCTTCCGTGGCCTCTCTGCTGCTGACGACCGAAGCCATGGTGGCCGAGGCCCCGAAGGACGACGCCCCCGCAGGCGGCATGCCCGACATGGGCGGCATGGGTGGCATGGGCGGCATGGGCATGTAATCGCCCCGGCCCGCTGGCGCCTGCCAAGGCGCCATGCGATCCCCTTCGAAAGCCCGCAGGCGCAATGCCTGCGGGCTTTTTTCATCTCGTCCCCGAAGAGGGGAAGAGCGTCCAAGATTCAGGCCATTGGCGCGAGGCGCCGCAGCAGCCCCGCGGTCGAGGCATCCAGCCCCTGGACGTCGCCCGTGGCCAGGCGCGGCTCCAGGTCCCTGGCGATCGTCTTGCCCAGCTCCACACCCCATTGGTCGAAGCTGTTGATGCCCCACAGCGCGCCGCTGGCGAACACGCGGTGCTCGTAGAGTGCGATGAGCGCGCCCAGCGACGCCGGGTCCAGGCGCTCGAGCAGCAGGAAGGTGCTGGGCCGGTTGCCCGTGAAGCGGCGGTGGCCGTCCTGCTCGTGCGGGCGGCCCATCATCAGCGCGCGCGCCTGGGCCAGGGCATTGGCCACCAGGCGCGGGTGCTGTCCCTTCAAGTCACGGCCGGGCTCGCGCAGCGCGATGAATTCCACGGGCACGGTGTCCGGCCCCTGGTGGACCATCTGGAAGAACGCGTGCTGGCCGTTGGTGCCGGGCTCGCCCCAGACCACGGGCGCCGTGGCGTAGGGCAGCGGCTCGCCCTGCGCATCCACGCCCTTGCCGTTGCTCTCCATCTCCAGCTGCTGCAGATAGGCCGGCAGGCGGCGCAGCCCGTGGCTGTAGGGCGCCATGCTGCGGCTGGCGAAGCCGTGGAAGTTGCGGTACCACAGGTCCAGCAGCGCCAGGCGCACGGGCAGGTTGGCCTCCAGGGGAGCGGTGCGGAAATGCCCGTCCATGGCGTGCGCGCCGGCCAGGAGGTCCCGGAAGCCCTGCGCGCCGATGGCGATGGCGATGGGCAGGCCGATGGCGGACCACAGCGAATAGCGCCCGCCCACCCAGTCCCAGAAGCCCATCGTGGTCGCGATGCCGAACTGCGCCGCCGCCTCCAGGTTGGTGGTGAGCGCGTAGAAATGCCGCACCAGCCCGTCCTGGCTGCCGCCCTGCGCCAGGAACCATTCGCGCGCGGCGTGGGCGTTGGTCATCGTCTCCAGCGTGGTGAAGGTCTTGGAGGCGATGAGGAACAGCGTGTTAGCGGGCCGCAGCTGGCGCAGCAGGCTGCCGAGCTCCATGCCATCGACGTTGGAGACGAAGTGCAGGCGCTTGCCCGGGTGGCGCAGGTCGTCCAGCGCCTTGACCACCATGGCCGGCCCCAGGTCCGAGCCGCCGATGCCGATGTTCACGATGTCGGTGATGGCCCCGTCGGCGCGCACGCGCTCGGCGAGCGCGAGCATGGCATCCAGCGTGGCGTGCACTTCGCGCAGGCCGTTCGCTACGGTATCCGTAGCTTCCGGCGCTTGCCTGGACTGGGCTGGAGCCGGTTTTCGCAATAACCAGTGCATCACCGCACGCTGCTCGGTGCCGTTGATGGGCGCACCCGCGAACATGGCGTCGCGGTAGGCCTCCAGGCCGCATTCGCGCGCCAGCTGCAGCAGCAGGGCCTCGGTTTGCGCGTCGATCAGGTTCTTGGACAGGTCGGCGAACACGTGCGGCGCCTGCTGGCTGAAGCGCGTAAAGCGCCGAGCGTCCCGCTCGAAGGCCGCGCGCAGGTCGAAGCCGCGGCCGGCGTCGTCGTAATGCGCGCGCAGGCGCTGCCAGGCGGGGGTGCGGTCGCAGCGGGTGCGCGGGTCGGCAAAGCTCATGCAGCGGCTTGCATCAATTGTTCGAGCCGTGCGGCATCGGCGGCGAAGGCGCGGATGCCCTCGGCCAGCTTCTCGGTGGCCATAGCGTCGGCGTTGAGCGCGTAGCGGAAGCCCTGCTCGTCGTACTGCACGGGCGCCATCTGCACGTGGCGCGCGGCCTCGGGGTCGAGCACGCGCGCGAGCGGCGCATCGCAGGCGGCCAGCTGGGCCAGCAGCTCGGGCGCGATGGTCAGCAGGTCGCAGCCCGCCAGCGCCACGATCTGGCCCGTGTTGCGGAAGCTCGCGCCCATGACCTCGGTGGCGATGCCGAAATGCTTGTAGTGGTTGTAGATGGCGCGCACCGACTGCACGCCGGGGTCGTTGGCGCCGGCCATGGCGGCCTCGTCCCAGTGGCTGCCGGCCTGTTTCTTGTACCAGTCGTAGATGCGGCCGACGAAGGGCGAGATGAGCTGCACCCGGGCCTGCCCGCAGGCCACGGCCTGGGCGAACGAGAACAGCAGCGTGAGGTTGGTGTGGATGCCGCGGCTTTCGAGCTGGCGCGCCGCCTGGATGCCCTCCCAGGTGGAAGCGATCTTGATGAGCACGCGGTCGATGTGCACGCCCTCGGCCTGGTACAGCTCCACGATGCGCTCGGCACGCGCCACGGTGGCGGCCGTGTCGAACGACAGGCGCGCATCGACCTCGGTGGACACGCGCCCGGGGATGATGGACAGGATCTCGCAGCCGAAGCGCACGATGAGCCTGTCCATGGCCTCGTCGACGCCCCGGCCATGCCAGCGCGCCACGCAGTCCTTGAGCAGCGGCGCGTACTCCGGCTTTTGCACGGCCTTGAGGATCAGCGACGGGTTGGTCGTGGCGTCGCGCGGCTGGAACTGCGCCAGCTGCTTGAAATCGCCGGTATCGGCCACCACGGTGGTGAATTGCTTGAGTGCGTCGAGTTGGTTCATGCGGGTCTTCGGTAGCAGTGCTGCGCCAGGGTCCAAGTGTATGCCGGCCGCCGCGCATGAAACCGGGTTACATTCCGCAAGCCCCCCCCCAATCGACACCCACCCCATGCTGGACCGCATCACCGCCTCCCTGCCATCGCTGGCGCCCGCCGAGCAGCGCGTCGCCCAACTCGTGCTGGATGACCCGCGCGCCTTTGCCCGCCTGCCGGTGCGCGAGCTGGCCGCGCGCGCGCAGGTCAGCAAACCCACGGTGGTGCGCTTTTGCCGCAGCATGGGCTACGACGGGCTGGCGGACTTCAAGCTCAAGCTGGCCGGCAGCGTGAGCGAGGGCGTGCCCTTCATCCACCGCAGCGTGGACACCGACGACAAGACCAGCGACGTGCTGGTGAAGGTGGTGGACAACGCCGTGGCGGCATTCCTGCAATACCGCAACGCCGCCAGCACCAATGCCCTGGAACACGCGGCCGAGGCCATTGCCGCCACCTGGAAGACGGGCCGGCGCATAGAGTTCTACGGCGCGGGCAATTCCGGCATCGTGGCGCAGGACGCGCAGCACAAGTTCTTTCGCCTGGGGGTGACCAGCCTGAGCAGCAGCGACGGCCACATCCAGGTCATGAGCGCCACGCTGCTGGGCCCGGGCGACTGCGCGGTGATCATCAGCAACTCGGGCCGCACGCGCGACCTGATGGACGCGGCCGACATCGCGCGCAAGAACGGCGCCACGACGATCGCCATCACGGCCAGCGGCTCGCCCCTGGCCCACAGCTGCCGCATCCACCTCGCGGCCGACCACCCCGAGGGCTACGACCGCTACAGCCCCATGGTCTCGCGCCTGCTGCACCTGCTCATCATCGACGTGCTGGCCACCTGCGTGGCGCTGCGCATCGGCGAGCCGCTGCAGCCCGTGCTGCAGCAGATGAAGAACAACCTGCGCGCCAAGCGGTATGCGTGAACACCCCCCTGAGCGGCTGCGCCGCTTCCCCCCTCACTCTACGCGCTGCGCGCTACGGGAGGGGGGACGCCACCAGCGCGGCGGGGCGGCCCTTGCGCGGTGGCCCTGGGTTGGGGCGCGCCAGTTTCATGGGTCGCCGATAGGGCATACGCATGAAATAAAAATGATAGCTGCTAGCGCTTGAGGTACAAGCGCTGGAGCCCGATTCGACCCTTAACGCCCGTAGGTCGCCGTGAACGAGGCCTTGGCGATCGTGTTGGCGTTGACCATGAAGCCGGTCAGGGCCGCGGGCGCGTCGTCGGGCACCTCGATGCGCTCCACCGACAGCGCGTGCACCGTGAAGATGTAGCGGTGCGGCTTGTCGCCGGGCGGGGGGCAGACGCCGCCCCAGGCGTAGATGCCATAGTCGTTGCGGATCTGGCGCGCGCCCGCGGGCAGGTTCGCGCCGCCCTTGGCACCGGTGTCGGCCGCCAGCTCGGTCACGCCGGCGGGGATGTCGATCACGTACCAGTGCCAGAAGCCCGAGCCCGTGGGCGCGTCGGGGTCGTACACGTTCACGGCGAAGCTCCTGGTGCCCTCGGGCGCGCCGCTCCAGCGCAGCACGGGCGACTGGTTCTTGCCGCTGCAGCCAAAGCCGTCGAATTCGAAAACCTGGGCAATGGTGCTGCCGGCGGCGATGTCGGGGCTGGTGAGGGTGAAGGCGGTCATGCGCGATTACTCCTTTGCGTTGTTGGACACGAAGCCTCCAGTCTACGCGCGCCCGATGCGGCCTTCCTCTACGGCATGGCAGGCCACGCGCGCGCCGCCGTCGCCCAGCAGCAGCTGCGGGCGCTCGCTGCGGCAGCGCGCGTTGGCGAAGGGGCAGCGCGGGTTGAAGGCGCAGCCTGGCGGCGGGTCGAGCGGGTTGGGCACCTCGCCCTGCACGGGCGTGCGCGCGCGGCCGGTGTCGTGCATCTTGGGGATGGCGTCGAGCAGCATGCGCGTGTATGGGTGGCGCGGCTGGCTGAAGAGCCGCTGCTTGTCGGCCAGCTCCACCAGGCGGCCCAGGTACATCACGCCCACCTGGTCGCTCACGTGGCGCACCACGGCCAGGTTGTGGCTGATGAACAGGTAGGTCAGGCCCTGCTTCTTCTGCAGGTCCTTCATGATGTTGAGCACCTGGGCCTGCACCGAGACGTCCAGCGCGCTGGTGGGCTCGTCGCACACCAGGAACTCGGGCTCGGTGGCCAGCGCGCGCGCGATGGAGATGCGCTGGCGCTGCCCGCCCGAGAACTGGTGCGGGTACTTGGCCATGTCCTGCGGCGACAGGCCCACGGAGGTGAGCAGCGCGCCCACGCGGGCCTTGAGCGCGGCGGCCTCGGTGATCAGGCCATGCTCGCGCAGCGGCTCGGCGACGATGTCCTCTACCCGCCAGCGCGGGTTCAGGCTGGCGTAGGGGTCCTGGAAGATCATCTGGATGCGCCGGCGCATGGCGCGCGCGCCCTTGCCCTTGAACGCGGCGTGCGCATCCTGCCCGTCGAAGCTGAAGCCGCCGCGCGTGGGCTCGTACAGGCCCACGAGCAGGCGCGCCACCGTGCTCTTGCCGCAGCCCGATTCGCCCACCAGGGCCAGGGTCTTGCCCTTCTCGATCTCGAAGCTCACGCCGTCCACGGCGTGCAGCAGCTGGCGCGGCTTGCGCTCGATGACGCGGTTGAGCCAGGGGGCCGACACGTCGAAGGTGCGGGCCAGGTCGTGCGCCCGCACCAGGGGTTGCGCGGCGGCGTTCATGCGGCCTCCTTCTCTACAGCATGCAGCCAGCAGGCGGCCTGCGTGGCGCCTGCCGGCATCAGGTCGGGGCGCTCCTGGCGGCAGCGGTCGAAGACCTGCGGGCAGCGCGGGTTGAAGGCGCAACCCTTCGGGATGGCGTTCAGGCGCGGCATGGCGCCGTCGATCTGGTTCAGGCGCTCGCGGTCCTGCTCCATGTCGGGGATCGAGGCCATGAGGCCGGCCGTGTAGGGGTGCGCGGGGCGGTTGATGACCTCGTGCACGGGGCCGATCTCGGCCACGCGGCCCGCGTACATCACGGCCACGCGGTCGCAAGTCTCGGCGATCACGCCCATGTCGTGGGTGATCAGCATCACGGCCGCGCCGCGCGTCTTGCAGATGCTCTTGAGCAGCTGGATGATCTGCGCCTGTATGGACACGTCCAGCGCCGTGGTGGGCTCGTCGGCCACGATGAGCTGGGGCTCGGCCGCCAGCGCCAGGGCGATCACCACGCGCTGGCGCATGCCGCCCGAGAACTGGTGCGGGTAGTGGTCTATGCGCTGCTCGGCCGCGGGAATGCCCGTGTCCTTGAGCAGGTCGACGGCCCTCTGGCGCGCCTGCGCGGCCGGCATGGGCAGGTGGGTGAGGATGGTCTCCACCAGCTGCTGGCCCACGGTGTACAGCGGGTTCAGCGAGGTCAGCGGGTCCTGGAAGATGGCGCCGATCTTGCGGCCGCGGATGTGGCGCATCCGCTCGTGCGGCAGATCGTCGATGCGCTGGCCTTCGAGCCTGATCTGGCCCGCGGCGACGCGCCCCGGCGGCTCCAAGAGGCCGATGATGGACGCGCCCGTGAGCGACTTGCCCGCGCCGGATTCTCCCACCACGCCCAGGATCTCGCCCGGCGCGATGGAGAAGGACACGTCGTCAAGCGCGCGGAGCAGGCCGCGCCGGGTGGGGAATTCGACGACGAGGTTCTGGACTTCAAGCAAGGACATGGGCGGTCACCGCAGCCGTGGGTTCAGGGCGTCGCGCAGCCAGTCGCCCAGCAGGTTCACCGACAGCGCGATCAGCACCAGCATGACGCCGGGAAAGATGGTGATCCACCACTCGCCCGAGAACAGGTAGTCGTTGCCGATGCGGATCAGCGTGCCCAGCGACGGCGAGGTGGGCGGCGCGCCCACGCCGAGGAAGGACAGCGTGGCCTCGGTGATGATGGCCGTGGCCACCTGGATGGTCGCCAGCACCATCACCGGCCCCAGCACGTTGGGCAGCACGTGCTTGCGCATGATGCGCATGGGCGCCACGCCCGTCACGCGCGCGGCCTGCACGTACTCCTTGTTGCGCTCCACCAGCGTGGAGCCGCGCACGGTGCGCGCGTACTGCACCCAGCCCGTGAGCGAGATGGCCAGGATCAGCACGCCGAAGGCCAGCGACTCGGGCGCGTCGGGGAACACCGCGCGCGCCACGCCGGCGATCAGCAGCGCGATCAGGATGGCGGGGAACGACAGCATCACGTCGCACAGGCGCATCAGCACGCCGTCGACCCAGCCGCCGCGAAAGCCCGCCACCAGCCCCAGCGCCACGCCCAGCACCACCGACAGCAGCACCGACGCCAGCCCCACGATGAGCGAGATGCGCGCACCGTAGATCAGCGCCGAGAGGATGTCGCGCCCCTGGTCGTCGGTGCCCAGCACGTACTTCCAGCTGCCCTCCGCCATCCACACGGGCGGCAGACGCGAGTCGGACAGATCCAGCGTGCTCAGGTCGAACGGGTTGTGCGGCGCCACCCAGCCGGCAAACAGCGCGCAGAACGTGCACACCAGCGCGATCAGCGCCGCCAGAATGGCCACGGGCGAAGACCGGAAGCTGTGGGCCACGTCGCTGTCATACCAGCGCAAAAGGGTTTTCTGCATGGCTAGGAACGGATCGTTGCTTTCAAATCAATAGCTACAGGCGCCTGCTGGATGGACGTCACAGGCACTTTTCTTATAAACCGCATGCACAAGCCCCTCACTGCCCGCCCGCCAGCGGCATGGCCTGCTCCACCAGCCCCGCGTGCAGGGCCGCGCCCAGGGGCAGCACGTCGTCGTTGAAGTCGTAGAGGCTGTTGTGCAGCGTGCTGTTGCCCGCGCCCATGCCCTGGCCCAGGCGCAGGTAGGCGCCGGGCCTGGCCTGCAGCATGAAGGAGAAATCCTCCGCGCCCATGCTGGGCTCCAGGTCGCGGTCCACGTTGTCCTCGCCCACCAGGGCCGCGGCCACGTCGCCGGCGAAGCGCGCCTCGCCCGCGGTGTTGATGGTCGCCGGGTAGATGCGCTCGTAGCGCACCGTGACCGTGGCGCCGAACCCCAGGGCGATGGCGTTGCACAGGTCCTTGATGCGCTGCGCCACCATGTCCTGCACGGCCGGGTCGAACGCGCGCACCGTGCCCACCAGGGTGGCCTGGCCCGGCAGCACGCTGAAGGCGCCCAGGTCGCCGGCCTGCACGGCGCACAGGCTGATCACCGCGCTGTCCAGCGCGCGCACGTTGCGCGAGACGATGCCCTGCACCGCCGTGATGATGTGCCCGGCCACCAGGACCACGTCCACCGTCTGGTAGGGATGGGCGCCATGGCCGCCCCGGCCCGTGATCTCGATGGTGATGCGGTCGGCCGCGGCCATCATCGCGCCGTCGTTGATGCCCACCGTGCCCGGCTTCATGGCCGGCCAGTTGTGCATGGCGTACACCGCCTGCACGGGAAAGCGCTCGAACAGGCCGTCCTCGATCATCACGCGCGCGCCGCCCAGCCCCTCCTCGCCGGGCTGGAAGATCAGCACCGCCGTGCCGTCGAAGCGGCGCGTGGCCGCCAGGTAGCGCGCCGCGCCCACCAGCATGGCCGTGTGGCCGTCGTGCCCGCAGCCGTGCATCAGGCCGCTCTTGCAGGACTTCCAGGCGAAGTCGTTGTGCTCGGTCATGGGCAGCGCGTCCATGTCGGCGCGCAGGCCTATCATGCTGCCGCTGCCGCGCCCCTGGCCGCGGATCACGCCGACCACGCCCGTGCGGCCTATGCCCTCGTGCACCTCGTCCACACCGGCGGCGCGCAGCGCCTCACGCACGCGGGCGCTGGTGTAGACCTCCTCGAAGCCCAGTTCGGGATGGGCATGCAGGTCGCGCCGGAAGGCGGTGAGTTCGGGATGGAACTCAGCGATCTGGGCGAACGCACGGCCGCCCACCTTGAATTTCATCGGCTGCATATCAGTGTCCCCCTGCCTTGCCACCCACGCGCAGGCGCGGATCGACGGCGAAATACAGCAGATCCACCACCAGGTTGATGACCACGAAGATCAGCGCGATCAGGCACAGGTACGCAGCCATCACGGGAATGTCGGCGAAAGTCACGGCCTGGATGAACAGCAGCCCCATGCCGGGCCACTGGAACACCGTCTCGGTGATGATGGCGAACGCGATCAGGCCGCCGAGCTGCAGCCCCGTGATGGTCATCACCGGCACCAGCGTGTTCTTGAGCGCATGACCGAAGTGGATGGCCCGGTCCGTGAGACCGCGCGCGCGCGCGAACTTGATGTAGTCGGTGCGCAGCACCTCCAGCATCTCGGCGCGCACCAGGCGCATGATCAGCGTGAGCTGGAAAATGGCCAGCGTGATGGCCGGCAGCGTGATGTGGTGCCAGCCCTTGGCCGTGAGCAGCCCCGTGCTCCACCAGCCCAACTGCACCACCTCGCCGCGCCCGAAGCTCGGGAACCAGCCCAGCGTGACCGAGAACACCAGGATCAGCAGGATGCCGATCAGGAACGTGGGCAGCGACACGCCCAGCAGTGACAGCGTCATGAACAGTTGGCTCATGAGCGTGCCGCGCCTGAGCGCCGCGTACACGCCCATGGGCACGCCCACCACCAACGCGATGAAGGCCGCCACCAGCGACAGCTCCAGCGTGGCCGGAAAGCGCTCGGCGATCAGCCGCGACACCTTGGCGCCCTGGCGCAGGCTGATGCCGAACTCGCCCTGCGCGGCATTCACCAGGAAATGCCAGAACTGGACGACGAAGGGCTTGTCCAGCCCCAGCGCGGCGCGCATCTCGGCCACCTGCTGGGGCGTGGCGTCCTGCCCCAGCAGGATGGCCACCGGGTCGCCGACGAACTGAAACAGCATGAAGGCGATGAAGGCCACTGTGATCATCACGATCAGGGCCTGTACGAGTCGGCGCAGTATGAAGGCAAGCATTGTCGGAACGGCGCGGTAGTTCGAGGCATGCTACACCAGCGCAATGGGCGCAAATGCGGCCGCCATGGACGGGATCGAGGCGCAAAGCCGCATCGGAAATCTCGGCAAAGCAGACCCAGCGACTATGTGGCCCGGACGCGATGCCCGCGCGGGGGGAAACCCTGGAGCGGCCCATCGCCCCGCCTTTGCATCGCGCCGGAATGAAAAAACCTCCCGAAGGAGGTTTTGCGCCGCGGCGAAGGCAGGCGTCAGAAGCGATGGCGCAGGCCCACGGTGAAACCGGTGCGGTTGCGGGCATTGCTGGCCGAGTCGAGCACGATCGCGTTGCCGCCGCTGATGCGCGTGTGGTCCACGCCGAAGTAGGCATCAGTGCGCTTGCTGAAGGCGTAGTCCGCGACGGCCACCAGGAAGTCGGCATTGCCGTTGGACAGGCCCGTGGTCGAGCCCGACTGCTTGCCTCGGAAGTAGTGCGCGCCCAGATTGAGCTGGGTCGTCATTTGATAGCCCACGCCCACCTTGAACAGCTGGCGCTTGTTGGCATCGCCCGGCTGGAAGCCGCCATTGGTCTGCCCGGACCAGAACTGGCCCAGGATGGCGCCGTCCACCCCATTGCGCAAGGCCACGAGCGGGCTGGTCACCGCGGCGAATTTGGCCTTGTTCAGGCCGTAGCCCGCGGTGAGGTACCAGGGCCCCGTGCGGTACGAACCGCCCAGCTTCCATGCATCGACGTCGGTGCCGCCGGGCAAGGTCGTGCGCAGATACCCGCCGCCCACGGCCGCGCCGGCCGCGGAAAAGCGCAGATAGCCACCCGCGGTCTTCCACGCGCCGCCATTGAGCGTGCCGGCCACATAGGCCGGAATCTGGGCCGCAGAGCCCGGGAAACCGGGATTGCCGGTCGCAGTGTTGTTCTCGTCGAACGAATACTGCAGCGCACCCACCCAGCGGCGGTCCGGCGTGGCGAACATGTATTTGAGCATGTTGCTGGTGCGCGCCCCCATGGCCATGCCCAGTTCGGGCTTGTAGGCCTCCATGTAGGGCGAATAGGGGAACGAGGCGTATGTGCTGGTCACCACGTCGAACAGCACATTCCACTGGCGGCCCGCCGTCAGGCGGCCATAGGGGCCTTGCAAGCCCACGTGGGCCAGTTGGAAGTACGGCGCATTGACGGCGGGAGTACCCGAATCGGCGTCGAAACGGTTTTCCAGCACCACCAGGGCCTTGCTGCCGCCGCCCAGGTCTTCCTCCACATTGATGCCCCAGCGGCTTTGCGACATGCCGCCGCCGATCATCTTCGTCAAGCCAGCCTGGGTCGGGCCCTCCTTGTTGGTATGGCGCACGGCCACATCCACGATGCCCCACAGCTGCACCTTGCTAGTGCTGGCTGCCTGGGCCATCGCTGCCCCCGCACCACACAGGGCCAGCGTGGCCAGGACGATGTTTTTCTTTGCAAACAGACGCATGGCTTCTCTCGCTCTCTCTCGGAAGTATCAGAAGGTTTCATTCTAGGAAACACCCCGCCAGAACCAGCCAGCTATCGCATCGGCTCCACAGGCGTTTACCCTAGGTTGGTGTTGCCCAGGCGACGCTCGTCGCCTTGGAGTGAAATAGGCGAAAAAAAAACCGCCACCCGAAGGTGGCGGTTTTTTTCATCTTTTATCCAACTGGCTTAAGCCAGCCCGATATTAGAAGGCGTGGCGGATACCCAGCTGCATGCCGGTCTGGTTGTTGCCAGCACCGGGGCCGCCTGCGGTCACGCCCAAAGCGTTCAGACCCAAAGCGGAAGCGTCCTTGTTCTTCATGTAAGCCACGGTACCATACAGAGCGGTGCGCTTGGACAGGTTATGCACATAGCCCAGGGACAGGTGGTGAGCCTTGGAGTCAATGGCCTTTTGGTCGTACATGGCGTACTGTGCCTTGACTTCGCCAGCGCCGACAGGTGCAGTCACACCCAAAGCGTACGCGTTGTACTTGTTGCTAACAGAACCGGTCTTCAGCTTGGTTTGCTGCACAAGGCCCACCAGCTTAGCCACCTTCAGGTCGTAGGATGCGCCGAGGGTCATCTTGTCTTGGTCGGTTGCACCGGCGGCATTCACATTGCGGCGCTCAAAGCCCAGGGCTGCACTCAGGGGGCCGTTGTCGTAGGCACCGTAAACACCTACGTAACGACCTTCCTTGCCCGTGGTCTTTTCATCAAAACCGTAGCCCAGACCACCGGTGAAACCACTCATGTTTGGCGAGTAGTAGCTGACGATGTTGCTCTGGCGAACGGCGGAAGCGTCTGCCGTGGTGGAGCCGCCCCAGTTCCGGAGCAGGGACTCATTGCGACCAATACCGACCTGGCCAAACAAGTCGTACTTGACGAAGGGACGGTAGGTGGGCGTCAGCTCACGACCCAGGCGCACTTCACCGAAGTTTCCGCTCAGGCGCACCGTGGATTCGCGCAGGAAGTTGAAGCCGGCGGGGTTGCCAGCGTCGTTGACCAGTTCGCCTTCCAGCCAGAAGCCTGCCTTCAGGCCACCGCCCAGGTCTTCCGTACCACGGAAACCCAGACGGCTGGTGGCATTACCGCTGGTACCAACGCCGTATACGCTCTTGTTGGCAGCGCCGCTGTGGTTCACATAGCCGACGTTAGCGTCAACGATACCAAACAGCGTCACGGAAGACTGAGCCATTGCGGCGCTGGAAGCGGCCAGTACTGCCAAGGCGATTAGGGATTTTTTCATTACGAGTTACTCCAAGGTTAAACAGAGGGCACCGGATCGTAAGGGTCTGGGAAGGTATTACCTACACCCGGCCACCGGCGCCCCGGGCCAACCTCCTGGTGGGGAAGTTAGTCTTATTGCAACAGAGGGCGTAAGGATGCGCAAAGGAATTCCCCCACTAATCACCGAAAAGTCAGGCAAATGCAGTTTTTCGTTGCAGTCCAGCAACACCCGCCATACGCATCCAAACCTCGGCTGAAATCGCCTCCGGCCAAGGGTCAAGCCTGGGCATTGGGGCTTCAGACCTCGACGATCTCAAACCCCGTGGTGATCTGTGCCGTCTTGGCCAGCATGATGCTGGCGGAGCAGTATTTCTCGTGGCTCATGGCGATGGCGCGCTCGACGGCGCTGGCCGGTATGCCGCGGCCGGTGACGGTGAACTGCATGTGGATTTTGGTGAAGACCTTGGGTTCGGTCTGCGCACGCTCGGACGTGAGCTTCACGCTGCAGCCGCGCACGTCGTGGCGCCCACGCTTCAAGATCAGCACCACGTCGTAGGCGGTGCAGCCGCCGGTGCCGGCGAGCACCGCCTCCATGGGGCGCGGCGCCAGGTTCTGGCCGCCGTTTTCGGGGCGGTCGGCGTCCGGCGCGCCGTCCATGGCCAGAACATGGCCGCTGCCGGTTTCGGCGATAAAGCCCATGCCGGATTTGGTGCCGGCGTTGCCAGTCCAGCTGACAGTGCATTCCATGTTGCGTTTCTCCAACAATTAGGGGGAACCCTTAATAAAATACGGATATTGCTGCATTGCAAAACTTCTCAGGCATACAATACAGCCATGCGTTACCCGCTACGCACTGCAAGCACAGCGGGATTCGCACCGATTGTCTCCTCCATCTCCTCAAAGGATGGATTCAGCCCCAGGCCTTACCGCCCGGGGCTTTTTTTTGTCTTGCGCAGGCCTGATTGGCCGGGCACCTATGATGACGCCCCGGCCGCACGCATGCGGACGCGCCGCATGATTGCACCATGACTCAGCCCCTGACCCCCTTCGATTACCTGACCAAGATCCTCACGGCGCGCGTCTACGACGTGGCCGTCGAGTCCGACCTGCAGCCCGCCCGGGCGCTGTCGCGCCGCCTGCACAACAAGGTGCTGCTCAAGCGCGAGGACCAGCAGCCGGTGTTCAGCTTCAAGCTGCGTGGCGCCTACAACAAGATGGCGCAGCTGCCCGCCGACCAGTTGGCCAAGGGGGTGATCTGCGCCTCGGCCGGCAACCACGCCCAGGGCGTGGCCATGAGCGCGGCCAAGCTGGGTACGCGCGCCGTGATCGTCATGCCGACCACCACGCCCCAAGTGAAGGTGGACGCGGTCAAGACCCTGGGCGGCGAGGTGGTGCTCGCCGGCGACAGCTATTCCGACGCCTACGAGCATTCCCTGCGGCTGCAGCAGGAGCAGGGCCTGACCTTCGTCCATCCCTTCGACGACCCCGACGTGATCGCCGGCCAGGGCACGATCGCCATGGAAATGCTGCGTCAGCTGCAGGCACTGGGCAGCCACCGGCTTGATGCCGTGTTCGTGCCCATCGGCGGCGGCGGGCTGATTGCCGGCGTGGCCAACTACCTGAAGGCGGTGAGCCCGCAGACCAAGGTCATCGGCGTGCAGATGAACGACTCGGACGCTATGGCCCAATCCGCACGCCAGCATGCGCGCGTGCAACTGAGCGACGTGGGCCTGTTCGCCGACGGCACGGCGGTGAAGCTGGTGGGCGAGGAGACCTTCCGCGTGGCGCACGACCTGGTGGACGACTACGTGATCGTGGACACCGACGCCGTCTGCGCCGCCATCAAGGACGTGTTCGTCGACACGCGCAGCATCGTCGAGCCCTCGGGCGCTTTAGGCGTGGCGGCCATGAAGCAGTACGTGGCGCGGCACAAGACCAAGGGCGAGACCTACGCCACGATTCTGAGCGGCGCGAACATGAACTTCGACCGCCTGCGCTTCGTGGCCGAGCGCGCCGACGTGGGCGAGGAACGCGAGGCGCTGTTCGCCGTCACCATCCCCGAGGAGCGCGGCAGCTTCAAGCGCTTTTGCCAGGTGGTGGGGGCGCTGCCCGGCGGGCCGCGCAACGTGACCGAGTTCAACTACCGCATCAGCCACGAGACGCGCGCCCACGTGTTCGTGGGCCTGTCCACGCACGGGCGCGGCGAGTCGGAAAAGATCGCCAAGAACTTCCTCAAGCACGGCTTCGAATCGCTGGACCTGACGCACGACGAACTCGCCAAGGAGCATCTGCGCCACTTGGTAGGCGGGCGCTCGGCCCTGGCGCGCGACGAGCGCCTGATGCGCTTCACCTTCCCCGAGCGCCCCGGGGCGCTGTTCAAGTTCCTGAGCCTGATGCAGCCCACCTGGAACATCTCGCTGTTCCACTACCGCAACCAGGGCGCGGACTATGGCCGCATCCTCGTGGGAATGCAGGTGCCCGCGGAAGATGCGGCCGCGTTCGACGCCTTCCTGCAACAGCTGGACTACCCCTACGTGGAAGAGACGCAGAACCCGGCCTACCGCCTGTTCCTGCAGGCCAACGGTTCTTGAGGGAAAAACGGCTCCAGCGCCCGCCCATGAAGCGCCAGGAGCTATTGATTAAATAGCAAACGATGCAAGCCCTGCGTCACTACCTGCTGGCCGTGCAGTTCTTCACCCGCCTGCCCGTCACGGGCCGGCTGGCCGCGTGGGTGGGCTACAGCCCCGCCATGCTGCGCGCCAGCAGCGCACATTTCCCCGGCGTGGGCTGGCTGGTGGCGGCGGTGGCCATCGCTATATATGCGGCGCTGTGGCAAGCGCTGGGTGGCCCGCAGGGCGGATCACAGGGTTTTGTGCCCCTGGTGGCGGCCGTGGGCAGCACCATCGCCACGGTGCTGGTCACCGGCGGTTTCCACGAGGACGGCCTTGCCGACGTGGCCGACGGCCTGGGCGGCGCCTACCGGCGCGAGCGCGCGCTGGAAATCATGAAGGACTCGCGCATAGGCGCCTTCGGCGCCATGGCCCTGGTGCTGGCCCTTGCCGCCAAGCTGGCGCTGCTGGCGCACCTGGGCAGCCTGGGCCTTACCTGCGTGCTGGCCGCGCTGGCGGGCGGGCATGTGCTCTCGCGCCTGTGGCCGCTCGCCGTGGTGCGCGCCCTGCCCCATGTGGGCGACACGGCCACGTCCAAGAGCAAGCCGTTGGCGGACCAGATCACGGGCGCCGCGCTGGCGGCCGCTGCCCTGTGGTGTTTTCTGCCGCTGGCGCTGGTGTGGCAAGCGCTTGGCGCTCATGTTCTGATAGCAGCAGTGCTGGCCAGCGCGCTGGGCGCGGCCTGGACGCTGTGGCGCTTCGCGCGGCGCCTGCAGGGCTTCACGGGCGACTGCCTGGGCGCCACGCAGCAGGTGGCGGAGATCGGTTTCTACCTGGGTGCGGCCATCGCCCTGGCCCGATGAGCACGCTGTGGCTGGTGCGCCATGCCCGCCCGCTGGCGGCCCCGGGCCTGTGCTATGGCCGGCTGGACGTGCCGGCCGACACCCAGGCCAGCCGCGCGGCCGCCCAGGCTCTGGCGCGGGCGCTGCCGCCCAAAGTAACCGCCGTGCGCCATTCACCGCTACAAAGATGCGAGCTGCTGGCGCTTGAACTGCGGGCGTTGCGGGCCGATTTGGCATCAAATCCCGATCCACGCATCCTGGAGATGGACTTCGGCGGCTGGGAAGGCCGCGCCTGGAACGCGCTGCCCCAGGCCGACATCGCCGCCTGGGCCGCAGACCTGGGCGGCCACGCGCCCGGCGGCGGCGAGCCGCTGGCGGCCATGCTGGCCCGCGTGGCGCAGGCCCTGCGCGATGCAGCGGCCAGCGCCCGGCCCCGGGGCGGCGACGTGGTCTGGATCACCCATGCCGGCGTGGCGCGCTGCGTGCAGTGGCTGCAGGCCCATGGCACGGCGCGCGCGCCGCAATCCCACGAATGGCCCGAGGCGGCGCCCGGCTTCGGCGCCTGGGTGCAGGTGGCTCTTTAGCTAGCCACCCTTGGGGCGCGGCATTTCCAGCGTCAGCGTGGTGGCGCCATCCACCGAGGCGCCCAGCCGCGCCTCGCGCCGCGAGAGCGACTGCAGCACCAGGCCCGGCTCCACGCTCGCGCCCACGCGGTAGGGCCTGGCCGGCTTGCCATCCACCGCGATCAGCGCGGCGCCATCGCCGCTGGCGGTGCCGGCCAGCAGGCCCAGCAACACGAAGCGGCTGGCGGCCGCCGGGGCCTCGGGGGCGCTTGCGGCCTGTGCGCCGAGCAGCCGCGCCAGGGCCTGCGCGTCGGCCGCGACCGGCTCGGGCGCGGCGGCTGCCGGTGCCGGGCCCGCCGCGCGCCCGGACAGCTGCAACCCCCAATAGACCGCGCTGGCGCCGGCCAGCGCCCAAAGCGCCAGGGTGGCAAGGCGCGGGGCCCAGCGGTGGTAGGAAGGTGTCGCCATGGCAGGATTATGATTGACGGAGTTTCCATTTCCTTCCCGAAGTCACTGCGCCGTGCCGTCTGCCTCCAACCCATCTCTCGCACAACGCGCCCGCCGCCGGATGGCCGCGGGCTTCACCCTGATCGAGCTCATGGTGGTGCTGGTGATCATCGGCGTGCTGGCCGCACTCATCGTGCCCAACGTGCTCGACCGCGCCGACGACGCGCGCGTCACCGCCGCGCGCACCGACATCGCCAACCTCTCCCAGGCGCTCAAGCTCTACCGCCTGGACAACCAGCGCTACCCCACGGCCGAGCAGGGCCTGCAGGCGCTGATCGCCAGGCCCGCGACGGCGCCGGTCCCCAACAACTGGCGGCCGTACCTGGAAAAGCTGCCCAACGACCCCTGGGGCCACCCCTACCAGTACCTGAACCCCGGCATCAAGGGCGAAGTGGACGTGATGTCCTTCGGCGCCGACGGCCAGTCCGGCGGCGAGGGCAAGAACGCCGACATTGGCAGCTGGCAGTAATTCCCACCCGACCATGAAAGCCCGTGGCTTCACCTTGCTGGAGCTGCTGGTGGTGATTGCCATCATGGCCCTGGCCACCGCCGGAGTGGGCCTGGCCCTGCGCGACAGCAGCGCCACGCAGCTGCAGCGCGAGGGCGAGCGGCTGGCGGTGCTGCTGGAGTCGGCGCGCGCGCAGTCGCGCGCCTCGGGCGCAGCCGTGCGCTGGCGCGCCGATGCCCAGGGCTTTCACTTCGAGGGCCTGCCCGCGGCAGCCAGGCTGCCCGGCCATTGGCTCGACGGCGGCACCTCCGTGCGCGGGCCGGGCGAGCTGTGGCTCGGGCCCGAGCCGCTCATCGGAGCGCAGCAGGTGGTGATCGTGAACCAGTCCCACCCGGGCCGCGCGGTGCGCGTGGCCACCGACGGGCTGCGGCCCTTTGCCGCGCAGGCGCTGTAAGAACCTGTTCATGGTCTTTTCATGGGGTACGCATGGCAGCAAACCGTCACGATCTAGGCGCCCGCCGCAGCCCATGCTGGCGGCCTGGGCAAGGGGGGCAACGACAAGCGTGGTGGTTTGCTGCCATGCCCGAAGGGTTGCCCTGCAAAAGCAGCGTCTGCGGCGTTGCAAATCCTCGCCGGGCCACCAGCCCGGCTGCGGTTTGCGCCTTGCATCCACTGCTTTTGCAGGGCAACGTACCCCATGAAAAGACCATGAACAGGTTCTAATGAACATGCGCGCAAGGCACGCGGGGTTCACACTGGTGGAGGTGCTGGTGGCGCTGGCCATCGTGGCCATCGCCCTCATGGCGGGGCTGCAGGCCACGTCGGCCCTGACGCGCAATGCCGCGCGCCAGACCGACGTGGTGCTGGCCCATATGTGCGCCGAGAACGAGCTCGTGAAGGTGCGCCTGTCGCGCCAGATGCCCTCCATCGGCAACGCCCGCGCGGCCTGCGAGCAGGCGGGGCGCAGCTACGAGGTCGCGGTGACGGTCTCGCCCACGCCCAACCCACAGTTCCGCCGCGTGGACGCGCAGGTGTTCGACGCGCAGTTGCCGGTATTGCGCCTTTCGACCATTGTGGGACGGTATTGAAGTGAGACACCCTCCCAAGCGGCTGCGCGGTTTCACCCTGGTCGAACTGCTGGTGGCCATCGCCGTGATGGCCCTGCTGGCCATCGTGAGCTGGCGCGGCCTGGACGGCATGGTGCGCTCGCAGGAGCAGACGCGCGAGCGCGCCGACGCCGTGCTGGTGCTGCAGACCGTGATGGACCAATGGGGCGCCGACCTCGACGCGCTGCAGGCCATTGACCATACCGAGCCCATCGCCTGGGACGGCCAGGTGCTGCGCCTCACGCGCCGCGGCATGCGCCAGCCCGACGAGGGCGCCGTCGTGGTCGCCTGGGCGCTGCGCGGCGTGGACGGCACGGCCCACTGGCTGCGCTGGCAGTCCGCTCCCGTACGCACGCGCGCCGAATGGTCCGACGCCTGGGACCGCGCCGCCCGGTGGGCGCGCACGCCCGCCGAGGCCGAACGCCGGCAGGAGGCCGTGCTCATGCCCCTCGCGGGCTGGCAGCTGTTCTTCTACCGCGGCGGCGCCTGGGCCAACGCCCTGTCCACCAACACGGCCGGAAGCCTGCCGCAATCCCCGGGAGGGCTGAGCAGCGCCGCCGCCAGCATCCCCGAGGGCGTGCGCCTGCAGCTCACGCTGCCGCCGGGCGGCGCACTCGCCGGCGTGATCACGCGCGACTGGGCCAACCCCCTGCTGGGCGGAGGCAAGTCATGAAATATTCATGTCAGCTGTCCAGTGCACTGCGCACCGCCCTCGGCATACGCAACTGGCGCGCGCCAGGCGAGGGCCGCCGTGCTAGGGCCGCCCCGACGCACCGGCGGCGTCCCCCTGCCCGCGAAGCGAGAGCGGGGGCTGAGGGCCGCGGCTCCAAGCCTGCCTGCGCAGGCTTGGACGGCCCCGAAGGGCTGCCGCCTCTGGCGGCTGCACGGAGGCGCGAAGCGACTCAGGGAAGTGTTCTTCATCAATCCGGCGCGGCGCTGCTGGCGGCCATGCTCACCGTCACGCTGGTGGCCACCTTCGCGGCCACGGCCCTGTGGCAGCAGTGGCGCGCCATCGAGGTGGAGACCGCCGAGCGCGCGCGCATACAGTCGGCCTGGATCCTCATCGGCGCGCTGGACTGGTCGCGCCTGATCCTGCGCGAGGACTCCCTCGCGCAGGGCGGCGACGGCACGGACAACCTGAGCGAGCCCTGGGCCGTGCCGCTGGAGGAGGCGCGCCTGTTCACCTTCCTGGCCGCCACCGACAACGTGGCCCAGGTGGAAGACGCGAGCACCGACACCGCCAACGCCTTCCTGTCGGGCCAGATCACCGACCAGCAGGGCCTGCTGAACCTGCGCAACCTGGCGGGCGACAGGCAGGTGGACGCCACGGCGCTGCGCCAGTTCGCGCGCCTGTTCGACTACCTGGGCCTGCCGCGCGGGCAGCTCGACCTGCTGGCGCGCCAGATGCTGCGGGCCCAGGCCCAGGGCGGCGACGCCGGCACCGCGCCGCTGCTGCCGCAGAGCGTGTCCCAGCTCGGCTGGTGGGGGCTGCCGCAGCAGAGCGTGGCGGCGCTCGCGCCCTACGTCACGCTGCTGCCCGCGCGCACCACGGTCAACCTGAACACCGCCAGCGCCGTGGTGCTGTGGGCCAGCGCCGACGGGCTGGACATGGCCGACGCGCAGCGCCTGGTGCAGGCGCGCGAAAGCAGCCATTTCCGCAGCGAGGCCGACGCCGCCAAGCTCGTCGGCAAGACCGGCGCCATCGGCAGCGCCACCCACACGGTGGCGTCGAGCTACTTCGAGGTGCGCGGCCGCCTGCGCCTGGATTCGACTGTGGTCGAGGAGCGCTCCCTGGTCTTCAAGCAGCGCGGCGAGGCACGCACGCTGTGGCGCGAGCGCGGCGGCCTGGCAAGTGCTGCCGCCGCCACCGCGGGGCGCTGAGCGGCCAAGCCCCTGGCACGCCATCGGCGCCGCACCCAGACCCTAAAATGGCCCGCGAGACGCCTTCATGAGCACCCTTGTCCTAACACTGCCCCCGGGCCCGCAGGCGCCCGCCGCCGAATACAGCTACACGCTCACGGCCGACGGCCACAACGCCATCCGCCAGGCCTGCACCAGCGCCGCACTGCTGCCCGACCCGGGCCGCACCGGCGAGGTCGTGGCCGTGGTGCCCGCGCGCGCGCTGTCGTGGCAGCGCGTGACGCTGCCGCAGGGCGCGCTCGCCCAGGCGTCGCGCCTGCGCGCCATCCTCGAAGGCCTGCTCGAAGAGCACCTCCTCGAAGAACCCGCACGGCTGCACTTCGCGCTGCAGCCCGGCGCGCAGTCCGGCAGCCCGGCCTGGGTGGCCGTGTGCGACCGCGCCTGGCTGCACGAAGCCCTGCAGGCGCTGGAGGCTGCGGGCCGCCCCGTGGACCGCGTGGTGCCCGAATTCGCGCCCGGCCCCACGGCCAGCGGGCAGCAGGAATGCGAGGTGATCGGCGCGCCCGAGGATGCGCAGATCGTGCTCACCGCCCATGGGCCGGAGCAGGCCGTGGCCGTGCTGCCGCTGTCGGCCGCGCCGGCGCTCGCCGCCATGGCGCCCGCCGCCGAGGACGCGCCCCCCGTGCGCGCCGAACCGGCCGTGGCGGCCCTGGCCGAGCGCCTGCTGGGCCGCCCGGTGCAGATCCACACCGCCAGCCAGCGCGCGCTGGCCGCCGCGCGCGGCGACTGGGACCTGGCCCAGTTCGACCTGGCCAGCAGCGGGCGCACGCGCGCGCTGCGCAGGCTGGGCGCCGCCGCCAACGCCTTCGCGCGCGCGCCGCAGTGGCGCGCCGCGCGCTGGGGCCTGGGCCTGGCCGTGGCCGTGCAGCTCATAGGCCTGAACCTCTGGGCCTGGCAGGACCGCCAGGCGCTCGCGGCCAAGCAGGCCGGCGTGCGGGGCATCCTGACCCAGACCTTCCCGCGCATCCAGGCCGTCGTCGATGCGCCGGTGCAGATGGAGCGCGAGCTGGCCCTGCTGCGACAGGCGGCCGGCAGCATGGCCCGGCGCGACCTGGAGCCGCTCATGGCCGCCGCGGGCGCCGCCCTGCCCGCTGCGCGCCTGCCCGGCCAGATCGAATACGCGGGCGGCGAGCTGCTGCTGCGCGGCGTGGAGCTGCCCCCCGAAGAACTGGCGGCCGCGAACCAGCGCCTGGCCGCCGACGGCTACGCGGCCCGCGGCCAGGACGGCGCCCTGCTGCTGCGCCCACAGGAGCGCCCATGAGCACATCCCGCCCCCGCGCCCTGGCCGCGGCCCTGCGCACGCACTGGGCGGGCCTGGCCGCGCGCGAGCAGACCCTGGTGCTGATCGCCGCCGCCGTGCTGGGCCTGGCCCTGCTGTGGTGGCTGCTGCTGGCGCCCGCGCTGGCGCAGCTGCGCGCCTCGCCCGCGCGCCATGCCGCGCTGGACGCCGAGCTGCAGCGCATGCAGACCCTGCAGGCCGAGGCGCTGCGCCTGCGGGACATGCCGCGCGCCCAGGGCGGCGAGGCCCTGCGCGCGCTGCAAGGCGCGCTGGCGCAGCAGCTGGGCCCGGCCGCGCAGATGCACGTGGCCGGCGACCGCGCCACCGTCACGCTCAAGGGCGTGCCGCCCGAGGCGCTGGCGCAGTGGCTGGCCCAGGTGCGCAGCACGGCCCGCGCCGTGCCGGTGGAAGCGCGCCTGGTGCGCAGCGGCGCCGATGCTCCACGCTGGGACGGCACGCTGGTGCTGGCCCTGCCGGCAAGCTGAGCAGGCCTGGACGAATCCGCCGTGCCCCGCCGCCCGCCCTCCCGCTCCCCCATGGCCACGCCGCGCGCGCCCTGGCGCTGGGCCCTGGCCGGCCTGTGCCTGGGGGCGCTGCCGGCGCTCGCGCTGTGGGCGCCCGCGCGCTGGCTGGCGGCCGGCGTGCAGCAGGCCAGCGGCGGCCAGGTCCTGCTGGAGCAGGCGCGCGGCACGGTCTGGACGGGATCGGCCCGGCTGGTGCTGACGGGCGGCGCCGGCAGCGACGACCGGGCCGCCCTGCCGGGCCGGCTGGCGTGGCGGCTGCGCCCCGCATGGGGCGGCGTCCGGGCCGGCATCATGGCCGACTGCTGCACAGCCGAGCCGCTGGCGCTGCGCGCGGCCCTGGGCCTGGGCTCGGCGCGGGTGCAGGTGGCCGACGGCCGCAGCCAGTGGCCGGCCGCCGTGCTCGGCGGCCTGGGCACGCCCTGGAACACCGTGCAGCCGCAGGGAAGGCTGCAGCTGTCCACCCAGGGCCTGGCGCTGCAATGGAGCGACGGGCGCATGCAGCTGCAGGGCCAGGCGCAGCTCGACGCGCTGGGCATGTCCACGCGCCTGTCCACGCTGCGGCCCATGGGCAGCTACCGGCTAGTGCTGCAGGGCGGCCGGCACGGCGAGGCGCCCACGCTGCAGCTGTCCACGCTGGACGGCGCGCTGCTGCTCTCAGGCAGCGGCCAATGGGTGGGGCAGCGCCTGCGCTTCACCGGCGAAGCCCGCGCCGCGCCCGAGCGCGAGGCGGCGCTGGCCAATCTTCTGAATATCATCGGACGGCGCAGCGGCGCACGTTCCATCATCACCCTGGGGTGACCCTATGCCTTTCTTTTCCCGGCGCCAGCTGCGCACCGCTCTGCATTCGATAGCTGCCAGCGCTTTGCTGGTGTGCGCCACAGCCCAAATTCATGCTCAAACCACAAACCGGACGCATGCCGGCAGCGTGCGCCCGAGCGAGCCGGTGACGCTGAACTTCGCCAATGCAGACATCGAGGCCGTGGCCCGCACCATGGCCACCATCACCGGCAGGAACGTGGTGGTGGACCCGCGCGTGAAGGGCCAGCTGACCCTGGTCACCGAGAACGCCGTCACGCCCGCGGCAGCCTTCCAGCAGTTCCTGGCCGCGCTGCGCCTGCAGGGCTTCACGGTGGTCGAATCGGGCGGGCTGTACAAGGTGGTGCCCGAGGCCGACGCCAAGCTGCAGACCGGCACGGTGAGCGTGTCGCAGGGCGGCGCGGGCGGCACGCCGGCGGGCGGGCAGATGGTCACGCAGATCTTCAAGCTCAACTTCGAGAACGCCAACAACCTGGTGCCGGTGCTGCGCCCCCTGATCAGCCCCAACAACACCATCAACGTGAACCCCGGCAACAACTCGCTGGTGATCACCGACTATGCCGACAACCTGCAGCGCCTGGCGCGCATCATCGCGGCCATGGACGTGTCCAACGCCACCGACGTGGAGGTGATACCGCTGCAGCACGCCATCGCCTCCGACCTGGCGCCGCTCGTCTCGCGCCTGATCGAGGGCGCGGGCAGCACCAGTGCAGCGCCGGCCGCGGCCCAGGGCCAGACGGACACCTCGTTCAAGACCACGCTGCTGCCCGAGCCGCGCAGCAACGCGCTCATCGTGCGCGCGGCCAACCCGGCGCGGCTGGCGCTGGTGCGCTCGCTCGTGGCCCGGCTGGACCAGCCCGCGGCGCCGGGCAGCTCGGCGGCCAGCGGCAACATCCACGTGGTGTATTTGAAGAACGCCGACGCGGTGAAGCTGGCCGCCACGCTGCGCGCCGCGCTGCAGGCCGGCAACCTGGGCGCCGGCGCGGGCGCCTCCGCCAACGGAAGCAGCGGCACGGGACAAGGCGGCGGCCTCACGCAGACGGGCATCTCGGGCAACACGGGACAGAGCGGCCTGGCGATGAGCGGCACGGGCACCAGCGCCGGCGGCCTGGGCGCCGGCGCCAGCACGGGCCTGAACCGCAGCAGTGGCGGCACCGGCAACCAGCCCTCCACGGGCGGGCAGATCCAGGCCGACCCGACGACCAACTCGCTCATCATCAGCGCGCCCGAGCCGCAGTACCGCCAGCTGCGCGCCGTGATCGACAAGCTCGACGGCAAGCGCGCGCAGGTGCTCATCGAGAGCCTGATCGTCGAAGTCAGCGCCAACAAGGTGGCCGAGTTCGGCATCCAGTGGCAGACCGCCTTCGGCAACTACGGCAACGGCGCCGTGGGGGTGATCGGCACCAACTCCGGCGTCGCGGGCGGCAACATCATCGACCTGGCGGTGGCCGCGGCCACGGGCAACTACGCATCGCTCACCAGCAGCGCCGTCGGCAACGGCATGAACGTGGCCATCGCCCCGCGCATCAACGGCAAGTACTACCTGGGCGCGCTCGCCAACTTCCTGGAGAACACGGGCGACGCCAACGTGCTGTCCACGCCCAACCTGCTGACGCTGGACAACGAGGAGGCGCAGATCATCATCGGCAACAACGTGCCCTTCCCCACCGGCTCGTACGCCAACACCGGCGGCAGCGGCGGCGCCGTCAACCCCTTCACCACGGTGGAGCGCAAGGACGTGGGCCTGATGCTGCGCGTGCGCCCCACGATCAACGAGAACGGCACCGTCAAGCTCACGCTGTACCAGGAGGTGTCGAAGGTCAACGAGAGCACGCTCACCAACGTCAACGGCCCCTCGACGAGCAAGCGCTCCATCGAATCCACCGTGCTCGTGGACGACGGCAGCGTCATCGTGCTCGGCGGCCTGCTGGAAGACAGCTATTCGCTGAACCAGGACAAGGTGCCCGTGATGGGCGACCTGCCCGTGCTGGGAGCGCTGTTCCGCAACGAGAACCGGTCGCGCAAGAAGACCAACCTGATGGTCTTCCTGCGCCCCATGGTGATCCGCGACAACGCCACCAGCGACGCCCTGGTGATGGACCGCTACGAGGCCATACGCGCGCTGCAGCAGAACACCCAGCCCGCGCCCAGCACGGTGATGCGCGCCGTCTCCGACGCGCCCGTGCTGCCGCCGCTGCAGGGCGGCGCCGCCCCCGGCGCGGGCGCGCAGCGCGCGCCGCTGGCCCCGCTCGTGCCCAACCCGCCCGCGCCCGCGCGCGCCACGCCGGCGGCCACGAGCGGCGAGCTCTACAGCCCGCAATAAGGGCACAGGTATGCGCCACCCCCTGCCCTACGCCTTTGCACGCGGCAGCCAGCTGCTGCTGGAAGACGACGGCCAGCAGCTCGTGCTCTGGCACGGCCCCCAACCCGACGCCTGCGCGCTGTCCGAGGTGCTGCGCAAGCACGCCGTGCAGCAGTTCATGCCGCTCGATGCCGCGCAGCTGGCCCAGCGCATCAGCGCGGCCTACGCACAGAGCGAATCGAGCGCGGCCACCGTGGTCAGCGAGGTGGAGGAAGGCGCCGACCTCTCGCGCATGATGCAGGAGCTGCCCGCCGTGGAGGACCTGCTGGAATCGGCGGGCGACGCGCCCATCATCCGCATGCTCAACGCCCTGCTCACGCAGGCCGTGCGCGACGGCGCGAGCGACATCCACATCGAGCCCTACGAGCGCCATTCCAGCGTGCGCTTTCGCGTGGACGGCACGCTGCGCGAGGTGGTGCAGCCCAACCGCGCGCTGCACGCCGCGCTGATCTCGCGCCTGAAGATCATGGCCGACCTGGACATCGCCGAAAAGCGCCTGCCGCAGGACGGCCGCATCAGCCTGCGGCTGGGAACGCGCGCCATCGACGTGCGCGTCTCCACCCTGCCCAACGCCCACGGCGAGCGCGCCGTGCTGCGCCTGCTGGACAAGAGCGAAAGCAAGCTCAGCCTGGAATCCGTGGGCATGCAGGGCGGCGTGCTCGCGCGCTTCGAGCAGCTCATCGCGCAGCCGCACGGCATCATCCTCGTGACCGGGCCCACGGGCTCGGGCAAGACCACCACGCTGTATGCGGCGCTCGCGCGGCTCGACGCGAGCCGCAGCAACATCATGACGGTGGAAGACCCCATCGAGTACGAGCTGCCCGGCGTGGGGCAGACCCAGGTCAACGCCAGGATCGACCTGACCTTCGCCAAGGCCCTGCGCGCCATCCTGCGCCAGGATCCGGACGTGATCATGATCGGCGAGATCCGCGACTTCGAGACCGCGCAGATCGCCATCCAGGCCAGCCTGACCGGCCACCTCGTGCTGGCCACGCTGCACACCAACGACGCGGCCAGCGCCATCACGCGCCTGACCGACATGGGCGTGGAGCCGTTCCTGCTGTCCTCGTCGCTGCTGGGCGTGCTGGCCCAGCGCCTGGTGCGCAAGTACTGCGGCCACTGCCACGGCGGCGACCACGGCGCGGGCTGCGAGCACTGCGGCCACACGGGCTACGCGGGGCGCACGGGCGTGTTCGAGCTGCTCGTCGTGGACGACGCCATCCGCGCCCGGATCCACGGCCAGGCGGCCGAGGCCGACGTGCGCGCCCAGGCCCTGGCCGGCGGCATGACGCTGATGCGCGACGACGGCGAGCGGCTGATCGCCGCGGGCATCACCAGCCGCGAGGAAGTGCTGCGCGTGACGCGCGATTGACCGACGCCGCCGGCCTTCGGAGTCAGGGGGTATTCACGCTCTTGCCGCGCGCCGCGCGGCCGGGCGGCGCGTGCGCACCAGACCGCGCTGCAGCTCCTTGAGCAGCAGCACCACCTGGCGCGATGCATGCTGGCACGCCTTGTGGGCCTGCTCGGCCTGCAGGCTCTCGCCGGCCTCGGCATGCGTGATCAGCGCCGCGGCCTGCTGGTGGAAGAAGCGGTGGCGCCGCATGAGCATGTCGAACGCCGGCAAATGCCCCAGGGCGGCCCGGCCACTGCCGTACAGCCATTGGCCGAGCTCGGAACGGGCATCGTCCACCACGGCCTCGGGACGCAGCTGCTCGTCGCGCGCACCCTTGAGCACTTCGCCCAGCCAGGGCAGCCAGCGCTGGTGCGTCACGATGGCGGCATCGATGTCGAACTGCGCCATGAGCTTGTAGGCTTCCTCGTCGAACAGCACCAGCTCGCTGGCATTGCTGTCGGGCAGGCGCGTCCAGTCCGACGGCGCCTGCAGGCCATCAGCGCGCGGCTGGAACAATCGGCTGAAAAAACCCATATGGCGCCCACCACTGAAATCCGCGCAACCCCAGGCTGGCAGCCCGTGAAAGTTGCATTAAGTTACACACAGCAATATTGTATTGCAGGTTGATTATTGAGCACTTTCGGCTGATCGCGCACGCGCAACCGTCAACAATTCATTCCCGTGGCGCGGCGAAGGTTCCGGCAAACGCCCACAATCGCCGCCATGACGACGCAACCCTTGCTTTCCATGCTCGATCTGGTAGCCGTGCGCGAAGGCGGCACGGTGGCCCAGGCGCTCGAAATCGCCGTGCGCACGGCCCGGCATGCGGAATCGCTGGGTTTCACGCGCTACTGGCTGGCCGAGCACCACAACATGCCGGGCATCGCCAGCTCCGCCACGGCCGTGCTCGTGGGCCATGTCGCGGGCGCCACCCGTTCCATACGCGTGGGCTCGGGCGGCATCATGCTGCCCAACCATGCTCCGCTGGTGGTGGCCGAGGCCTTCGGCACGCTGGCCGAACTCTACCCCGGCCGCATCGACCTCGGGCTGGGGCGCGCGCCCGGCACCGACGGCACGACCATGCGCGCCCTGCGCCGCGACCGCGTCGAGACCGAGGCCGACTTCCCGCGCGACGTGGCCGAGCTGCAGCAGCTCCTGGCGCCCGCGCGGCCGGGCCAGCGCATCGTCGCCGTGCCGGGCGCGGGCACCCAGGTGCCCATCTGGCTGCTGGGCTCCAGCCTGTTTTCCGCCCAGCTGGCCGCCCACATGGGCCTGCCCTATGCGTTCGCATCGCACTTCGCACCGCGCCTGCTGCAGGCGGCCCTCGACCTCTACCGCCAGCTGTTCCGCCCCTCGGCGGTGCTCCAGCAGCCTTACGCGATGATCGGCGTGCCGGTCATCGCGGCGCCCACGGACGAGGAGGCCGAGTACCTGGCCAGCAGCACCTACCAGCGCGTGCTGGGCATCGTCACGGGCCAGCGCGGCCGGCTGCGCCCGCCGGTCGAGAACTACCTGCCCGGCCTGCCGCCGGCCGAGCGCGCGGCCATCGCCGACTTCCTCGCCGTGGGCGTGGTGGGCGGGCCGCAGACGGTGCGCGCCGGCCTGCGCGCGCTGGCCCAGGCCACGCGGGCCGACGAGTTCATGCTGGTCAGCGACGTGTTCGATCCCGAGCTGCGCCTGCGCTCGCTGGAGATCGCGGCGCAGGCCAACGCCTGACCCGGCCAGCGGCTACCATGGCGCCCTGACCGCCTCCCCCATCGCCGCCGAAGCCGCATGCCCGCCTATTCCTTCGAAGCCCTGGACCCGCAGGGCCATCTACGCCGCGGCACCCTGGATGCCGACAGCCCCAAGGCGGCGCGCAACATGCTGCGCGCGCAGGCGCTGGTGCCGCTGGACGTGGAGGCCCTGTCCCCCGATGCCGCGGCAGGCAGCGCGCCCACGCTGGCGCAGCGCCTGTTCACGCGCCCCGTGTTCAACGCCACGGAACTGGCGATCTGGACGCGCCAGCTCGCGGGCCTGGTCGGCGCGGGCCTGCCGCTGGAGCGCGCGCTCACGGCCCTGGCCGACGAGGCCGACGACGAGCGCCAGCACCACCTGGTGGCCGCGCTGCGCGCCGAGGTCAACGCCGGCAGCACCTTCGCGCGCGCCCTGGCCCGGCATCCGCGCGAGTTCTCCGACATCTACTGCGCCGTGATCGGCGCGGGCGAGGGCAGCGGAGCCTTGGGCCAGGTGCTCGACAGCCTGGCCGACGACCTGGAGGCCCGCCAGCAGCTGCGTGCCAAGCTCGTGGGCGCGGCGCTGTACCCGGCCATCGTCACCCTCGTGGCCATCGCCATCGTGCTGTTCCTCGTGGGCTACGTGGTGCCGCAGGTGGCCAGCGTGTTCGCGGGCAGCAAGCGCGCCCTGCCGCTGCTCACCGTCATCATGCTGGCCATCAGCGACTTCGTGCGCGGCTATGGCTGGGCGATGCTGGCAGCTTTTATTTTGATGGCTATTGGCGCCCGTGCAGCGCTGTCCAGGCCCCGTTTTCGTGAAAGATTCGACGCCGCCTGGCTCAGGCTGCCGCTGGTGGGCAAGCTGGCGCGCGGCTACAACGCGGCGCGCTTTGCCGGCACGCTGGCCATGCTGACGGGCGCGGGCGTGCCCATCCTGCGCGCCCTGCAGGCGGCGGCCGAAACGCTGAACAACCGCGCCCTGCGCGCCGACGCGCAGGAAGCCCTGGTACTGGTGCGCGAGGGCGCGCCGCTGGCCTCGGCGCTGGCGCAGAAGAAACGCTTTCCCGGCCTGGTGGCCATGTTCGCGCGCCTGGGCGAGCAGACCGGCCAGCTGCCCACCATGCTGGCCCGCGCCGCCAACCAGCTGGGCACCGAGGTGCAGCGCCGCGCCATGCAGCTGGCGACCATCCTGGAGCCGCTGCTCATCGTGACCATGGGCCTGGTGGTGATGCTCATCGTGCTGGCCGTGCTGCAGCCCATCATCGAGCTCAACCAATTCGTGAAGTAAGGCCATGGCCCTGACCCTGGACGACAAGCTCGTCGTCGCCATCTCCTCGCGCGCACTGTTCGACTTCGAGGAGGAGAACCGCATCTTCGAGCACGGCGACGACCGCGCCTACGTGGCCCTGCAGCTGGCGCGCCTGGACGTGCCCGCGCCGCCGGGCGTGGCCTTCTCGCTGGTGAGGAAGCTCCTGGCCTTCAACGGCGCCGGGCACCAGCGCGTGGAGGTGGTGCTGCTGTCGCGCAACGACCCGGTGAGCGGCATGCGCGTGTTCCGTTCCTGCCAGGCCCACGGCCTGCCCAGCGTGCAGCGCGGCGTGTTCACCCAGGGACGCGATCCATTCGGCTACCTGCGGCCGCTGGGCGCGCACCTGTTCCTGTCGGCCAACGAGAAGGACGTGCGCTCGGCCCTGCACCTGGGCTACCCCGCGGCGCGCGTGCTGACCGAATCGGTGCAGGCCGGCGACGCGCATCCGCACGAGGTGCGCATCGCCTTCGACGGCGACGCGGTGCTGTTCTCGGACGAGGCCGAACGCGTCTTTCAGGCCGAAGGCCTGGCCGCCTTCCAGCGCCACGAGCTGGACAAAGCCGCCCAGCCGCTGCCCGAGGGCCCCTTCAAGCCCCTGCTGGCCGCCCTGCACCGGCTGCAGCAGGCGGGCGGCGCGGACATGCGCATACGCACGGCCCTGGTCACGGCGCGCAGCGCGCCGGCGCACGAGCGCGCCATACGCACACTGATGGACTGGAACATCGCCGTGGACGAGGCCATGTTCCTGGGCGGCCTGCCCAAGGGGGAGTTCCTGCGCGAGTTCGAGCCCGACTTCTTCTTCGACGACCAGACGGGGCACGTGGACTCGGCCGCGCGCCATGTTCCGGCCGGCCATGTGAGCAGCGGCATCGCGAATGCCGCCGCGTAAAACTCACAGCCCGCCGGTGCGCTTGATCTTGGGGTCGGAATAGGTCGGCGACTGCTGGTCGTCCTTGACCTGCTGCGCCAGGCGCTCCTGCTGCGTGGTCTTGTTGATGTCCTGCGCCACGTCCACGGCGCTGGCGCTGGCGCGCCACATGGATTGGATGAAGTCCAGCATCACCTTGTACAGCGGCGGATCGGGAGGAGCCTCCTCGGCCTCCTTGGGCCTGTCCTTTTTCTCCAGCGGCAGGGTCCAGTCCCGGTTTTGCTCATCGGGGGCACTGGGCCTGGTGGGCTCGCGCACGATGGCACCCTCGCCCAGGCGGTCCATGGACTCGACCGGGTTGGCCGCGTTCACGGGCCGCACGGGAACGGCCCCTGAGGCGCCCGTGGAATACAAGTCGGCGCCCTGGGAACGCCACTGGGCGGTCGTGCGGTCTACAGGTGACAGTTGCATGGCGTGGGCTCCTCATGAGTGCGAAAGGGCGGCAGCCGCAGCTACCACCTCGTCGTACATCCATTACGGCAAAATGAGCCGGGAATTGAGGGGTTTTTTGCCGATTGCCATGCAGCACGCGCCAGGCAAGCGCCAGGCGCTATGAAATTTGCTACAAAAACCGCTCCAGCAGCTTGCGCGAGGCGCGGTCCAGCGCGGTGCTGTCGGGCACGTGGAAATGCAGGCCGTCGCTGGCCGCGATCAGCAGCTTGGTGCGGCCGGCCAGGCGGCGTATGTCTTCCTCGCCCTTGAGCACCAGTTGCGCGGGGCCGCGGTCGGTCTCCACCTGCCAGGTGCTGGGCGTGGAAAAGCTCGACACGCTGCGGATGTGGGTGATGGTGGGCACGAACTCGCGTGCGGCCAGCTCTTCGTCGACGAGCGCGCGCACGGCGGGCGCCAGATGGTCCAGGCGCGGTATCCAGGCAACCTCCTGGCCCTCGGCCGCGACCAGGGACAGGCCCTCCAGCGGCGCGGCGATCGGAAAGGCGCGCACGGGCGTCACGCCCACATGCTCGGTGCCGTCGGCCAGGCGCAGCACCAGGCGGCCATGGGGGTTGCGCCGCAGGTCCAGGGCGGCGGGTGCGGTAGTGGTGTTCATGGCTGTGTCCTGTTATGCACTCACTTGCCCGCCGGGTGGGCGCTGTGCTGGCGCGGGCTCTCTATGCGCACGCCGGCGGCCTCGGCGTCTTCCTCGGCGCGGCGCGCCTGGGCCTCGTACAGGCGCCAGTAGGCGCCCTGCTGCGCCATCAGCTCGTCGTGCGGGCCCACTTCCACGACCTCGCCGCGGTCCATGACCACGAGGCGGTCGGCCTTGCGCAGCGTGGACAGGCGGTGGGCGATGGCGATGGTGGTGCGGCCCTGCACGAGGTTGTCGAGCGCTTTCTGGATTTCCTTCTCGGTCTCGGTGTCCACGGCGGAGGTGGCTTCGTCCAGGATCAGGATGCGCGGGTCGATGAGCAGCGCGCGCGCGATGCTGATGCGCTGGCGCTCGCCGCCCGAGAGGCCCTGGCCGCGCTCGCCCACCAGGCTGTCGTAGCCGTGCGGCAGGCGCAGGATGAATTCGTGCGCGTGCGCGGCGCGCGCGGCGGCCACGATTTCCTCGCGCGTGGCGTCGGGCTTGCCGTAGGCGATGTTCTCGGCGATGGTGCCGAAGAACAGGAAGGGCTCCTGCAGCACCAGGCCGATGTGGCGGCGGAAATCGCTCACGGCCATGCGGCGGATGTCCACGCCATCGACCAGGATGGCGCCGTCGCTCACGTCGTAGAAGCGGCTGATGAGGTTCACCAGCGTGCTCTTGCCCGAGCCGCTGTGGCCCACGAGGCCGATCATCTCGCCTGGGCGGATGTCGAGGGACAGGTTCCTGATCACCGCGCGGCTGCCGTAGCGGAAACCCACGCCGCGCATTTCTATGGCGCCCTCCACCCTGTCCACGCGCACGGGGTTGGCGGGCTCGGGCACGTTGCTCACGTGGTCCAGGATGTCGAAGATGCGCTTGGCCCCGGCCGCGGCCTTCTGCGTGACGGAGACGATGCGGCTCATGGAGTCGAGCCGCGTGTAGAAGCGCCCGATGTAGGCGATGAAGGCCGCGAGCACGCCCACGGTGATCTGGTTCCTCGCCACGAGCCAGATGCCGAAGCCCCAGACCACGAGCAGGCCCACCTCGGTCATCAGCGACACGGTGGGCGCGAACAGGCTCCAGGTCTTGTTCAGGCGGTCGTTGACCTCCAGGTTGTGCTGGTTGGCGGCGCGAAAGCGCTGGGCCTCGCGCGATTCCTGGGCGAAGGCCTTGACCACGCGGATGCCGGGGATGGTGTCGGCCAGCACGTTGGTGACCTCGCTCCAGACGCGGTCGATCTTCTCGAAGCCGGTGCGCAGGCGGTCGCGCACGTTGTGGATCAGCCAGGCGATGAAGGGCAGCGGCACCAGCGTGACCAGGGCCAGCCAGGGGTTGATGGAGAACAGGATCACCGAAGTCATGACGATCATGAGCACGTCGGTGGCGAAATCCAGCGCGTTGAGCGAGAGGAAGACGTTGATGCGGTCGGTCTCGGAGCCTATGCGCGCCATCAGGTCGCCCGTGCGCTTGCTGCCGAAGTAGTCCAGCGACAGGCGCAGCAGGTGCTCGTAGGTGGTGGTGCGCAGGTCGGCGCCGATGCGCTCGGACACCAGCGCCAGGATGTAAGTGCGCGCCCACCCCAGGCCCCAGGCCAGCAGCGCCGCGCCCAGCAGGCCGCCCAGGTACATCAGCACCAGGTCGACGGGGATTTCCTTGCCGCTCTGGTAGGGGATCAGGATGTCGTCCATGAGCGGAATCGTCATGTACGGCGGCACCAGCGACGCGGCGGTGGAGGCCAGCGTGAGCCCGAAGCCCGCTGCCAGCTGCTTGCGGTAGGGCCGGGCGAAGCGCCACAGGCGCAGCAGCACCCAGGTCGAGGTGGCTGCGGGCTGCTGGCGCGCGCAGGCCGGGCATTCGTCGCTGTCGGGGGGCAGCGGCGTGCCGCACACGGCGCAGCGCGGCATGTCCTCCTCCTGGGGCGCGGCCACGGCCTGGGGGCTGCCCAGCAGTTCGGCCTGGCGCTCCAGGCGCTGCTGCAGGTGCAGCGCCTGGGGGTGGCGCCCCAGCGTGAAGCGCCACAGCGCCAGGCGCCGTTCGGCGTCGTGCAGTTCCAGCGTGCCCACGCCGCCATGGTCCAGCATGCGCAGCGCCATGCCCGGCACCAGCGGCCATTCCTGGGCCGCCACGCCGGTACCCCGCGCCAGCAGGCGCCGGTCGGTCAGCACCAGCAGGCCGGGCGCGAAGCGCAGCCCGGGCGTCAGGTCAACCTCGAAGGCGGCCTGCACGTTTTCGTCGGAAGCGAGCGCCGCTCGCAGGTCGGCTCCGAAGGGGCCGGGCAAGACACCCGAGGCGTCCACAGAATGATGATGTTGCATTTTGTTTTGTATGTCCGTCCCCACCGGGGCGGGGAGTTCGCGCGCGGGCCCGTGCCGGTGGCCGGCATTGTCGGCCGGCAAGGCCCCAGCCACGGCGGCGCGGCGGTATTCCCCAGTAACGCACGGCACCCGCCGGCGGCTGACACTGCCCGGGGCTGACGCCCCTGTTCCCGGCGCACAATCCATTCCCGAGCGCATCGCCCCACCCGCCCGACCGCGCGGGCACCCGAATCCTCCACGCTGCATTTCATGGCCACATTCAAAGATATCCAACTGCTGCGCACCACCTACCTGCGCGGCCCCAGTGTCTGGACCTACCGCCCCATCCTCGAGGTCTGGCTGGACCTGGGGGAGCTGGAGGACTATCCGTCCAACAAGCTGCCAGGCTTCAACGAGCGCCTGACGGCCTGGCTGCCCGACCTGGAGGAGCACACCTGCGGCGTGGGCGAGCGCGGCGGCTTCATCCAGCGCCTGACGGGCGGCACCTGGATGGGCCATGTGCTGGAGCACATCGTCATCGAGCTGCTGAACCTCTCGGGCATGCCGGCCGAGTTCGGCCAGACGCGCGAGATCTCCAGGCGCGGCGTGTACCGCATGGTGTTCCGCTGCCCCGAGGAGGCCGTGGCGCGCGTGGCCCTGGAGCACGGCCACCGGCTGCTCATGGCCGCCATCAACGACCAGCCGTTCGACCTGAAGGCCGCCATCCGGGCCATCAAGACGGCCATCAACGACCGCTACCTGGGCCCCAGCACCGGCTGCATCGTGGATGCGGCGAGCGAGCGCCGCATCCCCCACATCCGCCTGAACGACGGCAACCTGGTGCAGCTGGGCTACGGCGCGGCGCAGCGGCGCATCTGGACGGCAGAGAGCGACCAGACCAGCGCCATCGCCGAGGGCATCGCCCAGGACAAGGATTTCACCAAGCGCCTGCTGGCCGCCTGCGGCGTGCCCGTGCCCGAGGGCCGCATCGCCAAGAGCGCCGAGGAGGCCTGGGAAGTGGCCCAGGAGATCGGCTTTCCCGTCACCGTGAAGCCCTCGGACGGCAACCACGCGCGCGGCGTGACCCTGGAGCTCTCGCGCGAGGCCGACATCAAGGCCGCGTTCGCGCTGGCCGAACCCGAGGGCTCCGACGTCATCGTCGAGAAGTTCATCGACGGCGTGGAGCACCGCCTGCTGGTCGTGGGCGGCAAGCTGGTGGCCGCCACCAAGGGCGAGACCGTGAGCGTGCACGGCAACGGCCAGGCCACGCTGCGCGAGCTGGTCGCCGTGCTCAACCAGGACCCGCGCCGCGGCCCCGAGCAGGAGTACCCGCTGGACTGGATCAACCTGGAGGCGGGCGCCGTGCAGCTGGAGCTCAAGCGCCAGAACGTCACGCCTGACAGCGTGATCCCCCAGGGCCAGAGCGTGCTGTTGCAGCGCAACGGCAACATGGCCATCGACTGCACCGACGACGTGCACCCCGACGTGGCGTACTACGCCCAGCTCGCGGCAAAAATAGTGGGCCTGGACATCGCCGGCATGGACATGATCCTGAAGGACGTGTCCCAACCCATGCAGGGCCAGGGCGCCATCCTCGAGGTCAACGCCGGCCCCGGCCTGCTCATGCACCTCAAGCCCACCAGCGGCGCCCCGCGCCCCGTGGGCATGGCCATCGCCGACCACCTGTTCCCGCGCGAGGACGGCCCCGGCGCGGGCCGCATCCCGCTGGTAGGCATCGCGGGCACGCGCAACAATGCCTTCATCGCGCGCCTGGTCGGCTGGCTGCTGCAGCTGTCGGGCAGGCTCACGGGCGTGGCCAGCAGCGAGGGCATGTTCCTGGCCAACCGCCGCACGCAGAAGAGCGACACCGCCAACTGGGCCGGCGCCCACCGCCTGCTGACCAACCGCCTGGCCCAGGCCGCCGTGATCCAGACCACGGCCCGCTCCATCCTGGAGGAGGGCCTGGCCTACGACCGCTGCCTCGTCGGCGTGGTGACGGACATGGACGGCTACGAGAGCCTGGCCGACCACGACGTGCTGGAGCAGGCCAAGATGACGCGCGTGCTGCGCACCCAGATCGACGTGGTGCTCGACGAGGGCGCGGGCGTGCTCAATGCCGACATCGCCCAGGTCGCGGAGCTCAGCGCCCTGTGCGATGGCGAGGTGCTGCTGTACTCCACCGCAGCGGACAACCCGGCCATCGCGGCCCACCGCGCGAATACGGAAAACGGTGGCGAAGGCCGCGCCGTGTTCGTGCGCGGCGAGCAGGTCATCCTGGCCACGGGCGCCGGCGAGCGCGCGCTGGGCACGCTCGCGGCGCTGAGCCTGGCGGGCGGCCAGCGGCCCGACACGCCGGCGCTGCTCGCGGCCATCGCCGCAGCCTGGTCCATGGACATTGCCCCCGATCTGATCGCCGCAGGCATCAAGACCTTCGAATACCCGGGCGCCTGATTCGAAAACGATAGCTGTTACCGCTTACCCCACAAGCGCTATAGGCCTATTTGGCTCAATAAGAGAACACCATGCAGATCACCCGCATCCGCGCCCTGCGCGGCCCCAACCTCTGGACCCGCAGCACCGCCATGGAGGCCGTCGTGCACTGCGAGCCCCATGAGGGCGACTACTGCGCCCTGCCCGGCTTCGAGGATCGCCTGCGCGCGCGCTTCCCCAAGATCGGTGCGCTGCAGCCCCACGGCGCCGACCAGCGCCTGTCGCTGGCCCATGTGCTGGAGGTGGCGGCCCTGTCGCTGCAGGCGCAGGCCGGCTGCCCCGTCACCTTCAGCCGCACGCACGAGACCGTGGAGCCGGACACCTACCAGGTCGTGGTCGAATACACCGAGGAGGCCGTGGGCCGCTTGAGCCTGGAGCAGGCCGAGGCGCTGGTGCAGGCCGCGCTGGCCGACACCCCGTTCGACGCCAGCGCCGTGGTCGCCCAGTTGCGCGAGCTCGACGAGGACGAGCGCATCGGCCCCTCCACCGGCTCCATCGTCGATGCGGCCGTGGCGCGCGGCATTCCGTTCAGGCGCCTGACCAGCGGCTCGCTGGTGCAGCTCGGCTGGGGCTCCAAGGCACGCCGCATCCAGGCCGCCGAGCTGGATGTGACCAGCGCCGTGGCCGAATCCATCGCGCAGGACAAGGACCTGACCAAGCGCCTGCTGCACGCCGCCGGCGTGCCCGTGCCGCTGGGCCGCCCCGTGGCCGACGTGGAGGACGCCTGGAAAGTGGCCCAGGAAGTGGGCCTGCCCGTGGTGGTCAAGCCCCAGGACGGCAACCAGGGCAAGGGCGTGACCGTGAACATCACCACGCGCGTGCAGCTGGAGGCCGCCTACGCCACGGCGCAGGAGTTCGGCGACGAGGTGATGGTCGAGCGCTTCCTGCCCGGCCACGACTTCCGCCTGCTGGTGGTGGGCAACCATCTCGTGGCCGCCGCGCGCCGCGAGCCGCCCCAGGTGCTGGGCGACGGCGTGCACACTATTTCGCAGCTGGTGGACATCGTCAACCAGGACCCGCGCCGCGGCAGCGGCCACGGCACGGCGCTCACCAAGATCCGCCTCGACGACATCGCCATCGCGCGCATCGCCGCCGAGGGCCTGACGCCCGAGTCCGTGCCCGCCCAGGGCCAGCGCGTGGTGCTGCGCAACAACGCCAACCTGTCCACCGGCGGCAGCGCCACCGACGTGACGGACGACGTGCATCCCGAGATCGCCGCGCGCGCCGTGGAGGCCGCGCAGACCATCGGCCTGCACATCTGCGGCGTGGACGTGGTGTGCGAGACCATGCTCAAACCCCTGGAGGAGCAAAGCGGCGGCATCGTCGAGGTGAACGCCGCGCCCGGCCTGCGCATGCACCTGGCTCCCTCGTTCGGCCGCCCGCGCAACGTGGGCGTGCCCATGGTGGACGCGCTGTTCCCGCCGGGGCAGGACGGGCGCATCCCGCTCGTGGCCGTCACCGGCACCAACGGCAAGACCACCACCACGCGCCTGATCGCGCACCTGTTCACCGCGCACGGCTGGCGCACCGCCATGACCAACACCGACGGCGTGTACGTGGGCGGCCGCCAGATCGACAGCGGCGACTGCTCCGGCCCCAGGAGCGCGCGCAACGCCCTGGCCCACCCCGAGACCGACGCGGCCGTGCTCGAATGCGCGCGCGGCGGCCTGCTGCGCGAGGGCCTGGGCTTCGACCGCTGCCAGGTGGCCGTGGTCACCAACGTGGGCGAGGGCGACCACCTGGGCCTGAACTTCATCCACACGGTGGAGGACGTGGCCGTGCTCAAGCGCGTCATCGTGCAGAACGTGGCGCAGGACGGCTACGCCGTGCTCAACGCGGCCGACCCGCACGTGGCCGCCATGGCGACGAGCTGCCCCGGCAAGGTGATCTTCTTCGCCGCCGACCGCCACCACCCCGTCATGGCCACGCACCGCGCGCAGGGCAACCGCGTGGTCTACGTGGACGAGGGGCACATCGTCGCCGCCGAGGGCTCGTGGCGCGAAAGCGTCCCGCTGCGCGAGATCCCGATCACGCGCGGCGGCGCCATCGGCTTCCAGGTCGAGAACGCCATGGCCGCCATCGCCGCCGCCTGGGGCGTGGGCCTGCCGTGGCAGACCATACGCCGGGGCCTGGCCGGCTTCGTGAACGACAGCGACAACGCGCCCGGCCGCTTCAACGTCATGGACTACCGCGGCGCCACGCTGATCGCCGACTACGGCCACAACCCCGACGCCATCCGCGCGCTGGTGCAGGCCGTGGACGCCATGCCGGCCAGGCAGCGCAGCGTGGTCATCAGCGGCGCGGGCGACCGGCGCGACCAGGACATCATCGAGCAGACCCGGACCCTGGGCGCCGCGTTCGACGACGTGGTCCTGTACCAGGACGCCTGCCAGCGCGGCCGCGCCGACGGCGAGGTGCTGGCCCTGCTCCAGCAGGGCCTGGAGGACGCGCCGCGCACCCGCTACGTGACCGAGATCCACGGCGAGTTCGCCGCCATCGACCATGCGCTCGAACGCCTGCGGCCGGGCGACCTGTGCCTGGTGCTGGTGGACCAGGTGGAAGAGGCCCTGGCCCACCTGCAGCGCCGTTGCAACGAGGCCGCCGGCGCCGCGGCGGGGGCCTCCGCATGAGGACGCTGCGCGCCGCCTGCATGGCCGCCGCGGCCCTGCTCGCGGCCGGCACGTGCGCGGCGCAGTCCGACAAGATCGGCACGGTGGACACGGCCTTCCAGTGGATCGGCCGCGACCACGACATCATCGTCGAGGCCTATGACGACCCGCTCGTCGCGGGCGTGACCTGCTACGTCTCGCGCGCGCGCACCGGCGGCATCAAGGGCACGCTGGGCCTGGCCGAGGACCGCGCCGAGGCCTCGATCGCCTGCCGCCAGGTGGGCCCCATCGCGTTCGCCCTGCCGCTGAAAGCCCAGCAGGAAGTGTTCAGCGAGCGCATGTCCCTGCTGTTCAAGCGCCTGCGCGTGGTGCGCATGGTGGACGCCAAGCGCAACACCCTGGTCTACCTGAGCTATTCCGACAAGCTCATCGACGGCTCGCCGCAGAACAGCGTCACGGCCGTGCCCGTGGACCGGGCCACGCCGATTCCGCTGAAATAGGCCGCTTCAAGCCAAAACGGCCTGCAGCGCTTGTCCACCAAGCGCCGGCAGCTATCGATACGAGAGCGGACTCACACCTCCTGCGCCGCGATCCGGCGCAGCGCCTGCTCGAACACCTCGACCGGCTGGCCGCCCTGGATCAGGTGGCGCCCATCGACGATCACGGCCGGCACCGAGTGGATGCCGCGCTCCTGGTAGAAGGCCTCGCGCCCGCGCACGGCGCCGGCGTATTCGCCCGACTCCAGCACCGCGCGGGCGCGCGCCTCGTCCAGCCCCGCCTCGCGCACCAGGCGCAGCAGCACGGCGGGGTCGGAGGGATCCTCGGCATCGGTGAAGTAGCTCTTGAACAGCGCCTGCTTGAACGCCAGCTGCTGGCCGGCGGCGCCCTGCTCGCCCAGCCAGTGCAGCAGGCGGTGCGCGTCGAAGGTGTTGTGGATGCGCGTGCGCCGCGGGCTGAACACCACGCCCAGCGCGGCGCCGCGCGCGGCGATCTGCTGCTGCGTCTGGCGCAGCTGCTCGGGCGCGGCGCCGTACTTGGCGGCCAGGTGCTCCAACAGGTCCTCGCCCCCGGGCCCCATGCCGGGGTTGAGCTCGAAGGGCTGGAAATGCCAGTCGAGCAGCACCTGGCCCGACAGCCGCGCGGCCGCCTGCGTGAGCGCGGCCAGGCCGATGGCGCACCAGGGGCAGGCCACGTCGGAGACGAAGTCGATCTTCAGGGTGATGGGGGCGGCGGGGGTCGTCATGCGTGCTCCGGCGGCAAGCCGGCCTGGGTCAATCCGCGCCATTGTCGTGCAGCGGAGCGCCAACCGCTTGACACGGCATCCCGTCGGTACTCTGATAGGGCCCTGCATGCCACAGGCTGCATTCCCAGGAGCACACCATGCGCATCGAAGAGATGATTGCCGCCGTCCAGGCCCGTCTGGGCATCGAGGTCGACGGGAAGGCGGGCCCCCAGACCTGGGGCGCCATCTACGAGCGCCTGGTCGGCAAGAAGATCGATGGTCAGGCCCCTGAACAGGCCATCGCGCCGGTGGACCCGCGCAGCGAGAAGGTCATCGCCACGCTGCTGCCGCAGGTGCAGCCCATGGCCCGGGCGCTGGTGCAGAAGGCGGCTGCCTCGGGCATCGCCATCCGCGTCATCAGCGGCCTGCGGACCTACGAGGAGCAGGACGCGCTCTACGCCCAGGGCCGCACCGCCCCGGGCAGCGTGGTCACCAACGCCAGGGGTGGCTACTCCAACCACAACTTCGGCATCGCGTTCGACATCGGCGTGTTCGAGGGCAACCGCTACCTGGGCGACTCGCCGAAGTACAAGGCCGTCGGCGTGCTGGGCATGGACCTGGGCCTGGAGTGGGGCGGCAACTGGAAGACCATCGTCGACCAGCCCCACTACCAGCTGCGCCCCGCCTGGGCCGCGGACCTGAGCGAGCGGCAGATGCTGGCCGAGATGCGCGCGCGGCACGCATCGGGCAGCCCCGTCTTCGCGTAGTCCACCAGCCCCAGGAGCACCGCCATGGCCAGCCCGAATGCCCCCTTCTTCCCCATCATCTACGTGCGCGGCTACGCCATGACCGAGCGGGAGCAGGACGAGACCACGGCCGACCCCTTCTGCGGCTTCAACCTCGGCTCCACCGTGTACCGCGCCACGCCGGACAAGACCAAGCCCGCCAAGAAGTTCGTCTTCGAATCCCCCGTGCTGCGGCTGATGTCCGACTTCGGCTATGCCGACGTCTACGACAACGGCCTGGACATCATGGACGGCGAGTGGGAGGGCAGCGTCTCCTGCCGGTCCATCGTCATCTACCGCTACTACGAGCAGGCGTCGGCGCTGCTCGGAACCGGCAAGACGCCGGACATCTCCCAGTTCGCCCGGGGCCTGAGCGACCTGATCCTGCGCGTGCGCGACCTGGCCTGCGCCAACCCGGACAACCGGCTCGCGCCCGAGGACTTCCGCTGCCACCTCGTCGCGCACTCCATGGGCGGCCTGGTCTGCCGGGCGTTCCTGCAGAACCCCGACCTGGGCGACGACCAGGCCCGCGCCAGCGTGGACAAGGTCTTCACCTACGCCACGCCGCACAACGGCATCGACGTCGCCGGCATCAACGTGCCCGAGTGGCTCGGCGCCGCGGACATGAACAACTTCAACCGCGAGAACATGGCCAGGTACCTGAAGCTGGAGGCGCTGTACAAGAAGACCCAGCGCGTGGACTGGCTGCCCGAGGAGGCCTTCCCGTCCGAGCGCTTCTTCTGCATGATCGGCACCAACCGCGCGGACTACGGCGCGGCCCTGGGCCTGTCGCGGACCTTCGCCGGGCACGGCAGCGACGGGCTGGTGCGCATAGAGAACGCCTCGGTCTGGGGCGTGAACGCCAGGGGCAAGCTCTCCACCCCCTGCGCCACCGCCTACACCTACCGCTCGCACTCGGGCTACTTCGGCATCGTCAACAGCGAGGAGGCCTACCAGAACCTCACGCGCTTCCTGTTCGGCGACGTGCGCGTGGACATCTGGGTGGACATCGATTCGGTGCAGCTGCCGCCCGAGATCCAGGGCAAGGCCGTCAACGCGCTCTACCAGTTCGAACTGCTGGCCTCGCCCCGGGGCAAGCGCTGGTACCTGACGCGCAGGATGGCCGAGGAGGACTCCGTGGCCTGCCGCAGCCACCAGGACCTGATCGACCCGGCGAAGAAGGATGCCAGGAGCATCTACCTCTCCACCGTCTTCCTGGCCAACCGCGCCCGCGTGAACCCCGCGCGGCCCTCGCTGGCCTATGGCATGACGCTGGGTGTGCGCGTGCCCGACTACGAGGTGGAGCGCAAATTCTGGGCCGACACGCACTACGAGGGCGGCTACCTGTTCCGCGACACCGTGATCGTCGAGATGGTGCCGCCCCAGACGCCCGGAGACGCGTGGACGACCCGCTTCGGCTGGCAGAGCGACAACGTGGGCCACGCCACCGAGTCCCTGGCGTACAGGACGCTCAAGACCGGCAAGCAGGTGATGGCGATCGCCTTCGGCAACGGCGGCGCGCCCGGCATCTCCGGCCGGGTGCGTTTCGTGGTCTCGGCGTGGAACGCCGATCAATAGCCATAGAACTCCTCGCTGCGCACGTCGTCCTCGTCCACGCCCGCGTCGTCGACCAGGGTGCCGCGCATGGCCTCGACCAGGGCGGGCGGGCCCGACACGTAGAGGATGGGCGCGGGCAGCCCCTCGATGGCGCGCCGCACGAAGGCGCCGTCGATATGGCCCGTGGCGCCGTCCCACGCCTGCTGCGAACGCGCCATGCCGGTCATGGTGGCCACGAGGCGGAACTTCGGGTGGCGCTGCGCCAGCGCCTGCAGCTCGGCGAGGAAGGCCGCGTCCTCGGGGCGGCGGTTGGAGTACAGCAGCACCAGGCTCTGCCCGGAATGCTGCTCGGCGGCGTTGCGCAGCATGCTCATGAACGGCGTGATGCCGATGCCGCCGGCAACCAGCACGCCCGCGCGCTCGGCCTTCTTGTGCAGGATGAGCGAACCGAACGGGCCGTCGATGTCCAGGCTGGCGCCCAGCGGCAATGCGGCCAGGGCGCGCTTGAAGGCGCTGTCCCGCATGCGCGTGGCGAACACCAGCTCGGCCTCGTGCGGCGCGCTGACGATGGAGAACGCGTGGCGCCCATCCTCACCCTCCGCGCCGCCGGGCAGGATCACCTCCATCGCCTGGCCGGGGCGGAACTCGAACCCGGCGGGCTTCTCCAGGTGGAAGGCCATGGTGCCCTCTGCCACGGGCTGCCTGGCCTGGAGTTTGACGGTGTGGGTGGCCATGGTGCGTCCTCTCATCGGTGCCGTAGATGGCCGCCATGTTCCCGCATCGGCCCGGAACATGCCATGTACCCGCCTGCATGCACATGGCAGCGCCGTGGTTACAGCCAGGCGCGCAGCTCGGAACGGTCGCCGTGGACCAGGGCGCTGCGCTGCGGCAGTCATGCGATGCTCACGGGTGCCTTCGTATCGTTCAGCTATCACAAAAATAGCTGCTAGCGCTTGATGGGTAAGCGCTGGCATCCGTTTTTGCTCAAACTCTCGCCATGCCCGACCACCCCATCGACGATCTGTTCGGCGACGCGCCCGCGGTGCTGCCCCTGGGCGCGCAGGCGGTGCTGCTGCGCGGCTTTGCGCTGGCGCAGGCAGAGGCGCTGGTGCAGGGCGTGCGGCAAGTCGCCCTGCGCGCGCCGTGGCGCCGCATGCAGACGCCCGGCGGCAAGGCCATGTCGGTGGCCATGACGGGCTGCGGGCCGCTGTCGTGGGTCAGCGACCGGCGGGGCTACCGCTATGCCGGCCACGACCCGCTCACCGGCCGGCCCTGGCCCGCCATGCCCGCGGCCTTCGCGCGGCTGGCGCGGGCGGCGGCGCAGCAGGCGGGGTTTGCGCACTTCGCGCCAGACGCCTGCCTGGTCAACCGCTACGAGCCCGGCGCGCGCATGTCGCTGCACCAGGACCGCGATGAGCGCGACCTCGCCGCGCCCATCGTCTCGGTATCGCTGGGCCTGCCGGCCGTCTTCCTGTGGGGCGGCGCCACGCGCGGCGAGCGCGCGCTGCGCGTGCCGCTGCGCCACGGCGACGTGGTGGTCTGGGGCGGCGTGGACCGGCTGCGCTTTCACGGCGTACTGCCGGTGGCGCCGGGCGAGCACCCGGCCACGGGCAGCTGCCGCATCAACCTGACGCTGCGCAAGGCGCTTTGACGCGGCCCCATGCCGCACCGCGCAACAGGGCCAATGGCGCGGCGCCCGGCACACGAACCGGATACGCACTAAACTCCCTTGTTTGCTGCCGCGCAGGCGCGTGGCGGCATCACCCCAGCGCCGCACAGGGCATCGCTCCCTGCCCGCAGCCCAGGACACCATCCCCGGCAGCAGCGGCCCATTCCATCAGACGCTGGCGTTGCATGCCGGCGCCTTTCACGGGCGGTGTCCCATCGCCCATCCTGCGCCGGGGCTGCCGGCGCATCCGTTGTGTGCATTGCACACAGATCCCGAGCGAACACGGGCAGCAGCCGGCCGCCGGCCGCGCCTGCCATCACTCGCCCTTGACGAAAAGGAGTCCCATGTCCAACAAAGAAGAACTGATCGAGATGCAAGGCAAGGTGGATGAGGTGCTGCCCGACGCGCGCTTTCGCGTCACCCTCGACAACGGCCACCAGCTCGTCGCCTACTCGGGCGGCAAGATGCGCAAGCACCGTATCCGCGTGCTGGCGGGCGACACGGTGTCGCTGGAGATGTCGCCCTACGACCTGAGCAAGGGCCGCATCACCTTCCGCCACCTGCCCCCACGCGCGGGCGGCGCTCCGCGCGCTCCGGCGCGTCCGCGCCGCTGAAAGGCCCCGCCCTGCAATGGGCGGCACGTATCCGTCAAAGCGCCGACGGATGCCGCGCCAGCAGCTCCAGCACATAGCGGCTCGGAATCGCGTATGAAATGCCCGAGGGCTGGCTCATGGCCGCTTCGCGCGTGCTTTTGAGGTGCACCATGCTCATGACGCCCAGCACCGCGCCGCTGCGCGGGTCGAACAAGGGGCCGCCGCTGTTGCCGGGATAGGCCGTTGCATCGAGCTGGAAGACCTGCACGGGCCCGGCCCGCAGGCTGAGTATGGCGCGCTCACTCAGTTGCTGACCCGTCGGGCTGGGCAAGGCCATGGTGGTGATGGACGCTATGCCGGCCCGGTGCGTGACGGAGGCGAAGCCCAGTACCCCGCCGATCGGGAAGCCCATGAACGCGAGGTCTTCCCCTTCGCGCACATGGTCGGACGAAGCGACCTTGAGCGCCGCGACCGGCGGGCCCTCGATTTGCAGCAGCGCCAAGTCCTGCTCCAGGTTCACCTCCATCACCCTGGCCTTGCGCATGATCCACGCAACGGCGCCCGAGCGCACCTGCACGGCCAGTGCCTGCCCGTCGGGGCTCAGCATGTTCATGCGGGTCACCACATGCGCGCTCGTCACCACACGCAGGCCGTCGCCCACCACGAAGCCCGCACCCACGTACCGGAAGCGCGGGTTGTCGGTTGCGGCATAGGTGCCGACCAGCACCACCGACGGCTTGACCCTCTCGATCGTATCGGGCAGCTGGGCCATCGCACCGCCGGCCCACAGGCACTGGAGCAGCCATGCAAGCGCCCATAGCGCAACCCTGCGCGGCATTCGTCCGTTCACGCTGGCAGCCCTCACGCCAAGCCGCGGCTGGTCGAGTTCATAGCGCCTTTCTCAGCTCTTCGACCTCTGCCTGGGCAGGAAAGCGCGTCCCCGCCGCAGCGAGTTCATCGAGCACGGCTTTGGCCGCATCCTTTTGCCCTGCCTTGATGTAAATCTTGGCCAGGTTCAATTTGAACTCCAATTGCTGCGGCCGCAATTGCACCACCCGCTTTTGCAGATCCACGGCACGCGTGTGCTGGTTGGCGGCGGACAGGAGCATGGCCCACGTGTCCATGAACGCAGGTTGATTGGGCGCCAGCGCATTGGCGCGCTCCGCATCGGCCAGCGCACCGTCGCGACCCAGCTGGCCCTTGATCCAGGCCATGTTGTTCAAGGCAACGGCATTGTTGGGCTGCAGCGCCACCGCACGCTCATACTGGCGCAGGCTCTCCGGCAGCTCCTTGGCGGCCAGCGCCCGGGTTCCCAGGTACAGGGGGAAGGTCGGGTCCTTGGCGTGGCTGCGCTGCCATTCAGTGGCCAGGCGGTCGGCCTCGGGCTTTTTTCCGGCCGTCACCAGCACTTCGTGCAGCCGCACCGCGAGCTCCCCGCTGGCGGGCGCTTGCTTGAGCCCCGCACGGAACACGTCTATCGCCTTGTCCCAGGCCTTTTCCGCCACGTGAATCTCGCCCTCGAGTGCGTAGCCCGCGGCCTCCTTGGGCCTTTGCTTTTGCACGGTGCGGCTCATGGCCAGGGCATCGTCGCTCTTGCGCTCCGCCATTGCCAAGCGGACCAGCCCCTGCTGGGCTTCTAGCGCACTGGAGTCGATTTCCAACGCTTTGCGCCAGCTTTGGCCCGCGGCGGCGCGATCGCCGGCGATCAGGTTGGCGCCGGCCATGCGCAGATAGGGCACGGGCGACTGCGGCTGCAATGCCGCCATGCGGTTGAAGCTGGCCAGTGCCTGGTTGTGCTCGCCGTTGGCCGATTGCGCGCGGCCCAGGGCATCGAACAGCTGCGCATTGTCCGGCAGCGCGGCCACCGCCTGTTGCGCCACCGCCAGCGCTTCCTTGGTTTCGCCGCCGCGCAGGTAATGGTCCACCAGCAGTTGGCGCGGGATGGGGTTGCTCGGCGCCCCATCCACCGCCTTGCGCAGGATGCCGGCCAGTTCCGCCCTGTCCGCGCCGTTGGCGGCCCGCAGCTCCATCAGCACCATGTACGCCTGCACATTGCCAGGGTCGCGCTTGATGGCAGCCTCGATGCGCGCACGCGCATCGTCCGGACGCTTTTCGGCGTTGTCGAGCACCGCCAGGGTGCCCACTGCGGGAAAGTAGCCGGGGTCGATCTCGAGCGCCCTCTCCATGGCCTTGCGCGCACCGGCGGTATCCTGCTTGAGCAGCAGGGCACGGCCGCGCAGGAAAACAGGCAATACGTCAGCGGGACGCTTTTTCTCCAGCAGGTCGATGGCCTTCAAGGCCTGGTCGACCTTGCGCTCCTGCAACAGCGCGTTGATCAGGGCCATGTCGGCCGCAACGCCTTCGTCGGATGCGGCAATGCTTTGCAGTTCACCCAGGGCAGCATCGCCCTTGCCCGCAGCGAGGCGGCTCACGGCCAGCGACGTGCGCATGACGGCATCGTTCGGAACCAGGCTGGACGCCCGGGCGAAGTAGCGCTGCGCACGATCCACATCGCCCTGCAACATGTACGCCTGCCCCGCCAACCCCAGCATGCCGGGGTCGCGGTCGTTGCCGTCGATGTCGGACGGCAGTGTGGCGATGGCCTTGTCGAGCCGGCCCAGGCGTATGTAGGTAGTCACCAGGCCGCGTCGTGCCATGACCAGCCCGGGGTTCAGTTGCAGGGCCTTCGCCAGCGACGCCTCGGCCTGGGCGCTGGCACCCAGCTGCAGGTCCGTCATGCCTGCCAGTTCGAGTGCACGGGGACTCTCGGGCACCATGCGCACGAGCTTCTGCACGCTTTCCTGCGCCGCTTTGAAGTCCCCCTTGGTGTACGCCAGCATCGCCTGCAGATACAGGGTCTGCGGCTTGCCGGGCGCGGCCTTCTCCAGGGCCTGCAAGGATTCGGCGGCGGCGGTGGTCTTGCCCTGGTGTATCAGCAGTTCAACGATGGCTGCCTGCCCTTCCACGTAGGAGGGATTGACTTCGAGCGCGTCCCGGTACGCCGCCATGGCGGCATCGGCGTCGCGCTTGCTGTGAAGCAGTATGTCGCCGCGCAGTTTGAGTGCCTCGGCCCCCACGGGCGATTGCTTCGGGATCTTGCCCAAACCGGCCAAAGCGCCATCCACATCGCCACCACGGACCTTGCTCCGTGCCTGCTCGATCAGCGCGGGCGCGTAGTCGGCCTTGGCCTTGAGCGCTTCATCCAGGCTGCCCCGGGCCTTCCCCTCGTCACCCTGGCGCTGCCAGGCAATGGCCAGGGTGGTCTGCAGGTTGGCCTGCGCCTGCGCATCGGCAAGCTGTTGGCCCGCATAGTCGGTGGTGATCTTGCCGTACTGCCGGCTCCGGAGCAGGGCCAGCGCCAGCTGCGGCACGACTTCCGCGGGGGGAGCGCCCAGATCCTGCGCCTTTCTGAACTCGGCCTCGGCGCCCTGCGCATCGCCCGTGTCCAGCAAGGCCTGGCCCAGCAGCAGGCGCGCCTTCGCGGAATCCGGCCGGCTTTGCAGTGCGTTCTTGAGCTGGATGATGGCCGCTGGCGCGTCATTGCGGCTCAGGTAATCCTGCGCCGACGCCACGAGTGCGTCGGGATCGTCGCGGCCGCATGCCGACACCAGCAATGCCACCGTCAAGGCGGCGGCAGGAACGAGAGTGCGGGAAGTGAAAGCCGTCATGGTCATCCTCTACAAGTAATCGTCAGGTCTTGAGGCCCAGGCGGTGCATCAAGTCATAGAGCGTGGGGCGGCTGACGCCAAGCAGGTCGGCAGCCTTTGCAATCGTGCCGTCGGCCCGGGCCAATGCCGCAAGCACGGCCCGCTGCTCGGCGGCCTCGCGCGTCAGGCGCAGATCCAGCGATCGGTCGTTCTCGGTGCCGTCGGCGCCGGCAAGCCCGACATCGTCCACGGTGATCTGGCTGCCATCGGCCATGATGGTTGCGCGCTTGATGCGATTTTCAAGCTCGCGGATATTGCCCGGCCAAGGATGGGTTTCGATCGCACGCAGCGCGTCATCGGCCAGGGTCAGGCTGCGACCGTGTTCGCCACCGAACCGGCGCACGAAGGAATGAGCGAGCAGCGCCGCATCCCCCACCCGCGCACGCAAGGGCGGTATCTCGACCACGATCTCGGCCAGGCGGTAATACAAGTCTTCCCGGAACCGGCCCTCTTTGATGCACTGCGCCAGGTTCTGGTGCGTGGCGCACACGACGCGCACGTCCACGGGAATGCCCTGGCGCCCCCCCACGCGCTCGACGACGCGCTCCTGCAGGAACCGCAGCAGCTTGGCCTGCAGGGGCATGGGCATGTCGCCGATCTCGTCGAGCATGAGGGTGCCCCCGTGCGCCGTCTCGATCTTGCCCGGCGTGGTCTTCGCCGCGCCTGTGAAGGCCCCTTTCTCGTAGCCGAAGAGCTCGCTTTCCAAGAGGTTCTCAGGAATGGCGGCACAGTTGATGGCCACGAAATTGCCGTTCTTGCGATTGGATTGCTGGTGCAGCCCCCGCGCCAGCACCTCCTTGCCCGTGCCGCTTTCGCCCAGCAGCATGACGGAGGCATTGGTGCTGGCAACCTTTTCGATGGTGCGGCAGATGCGCAGCATCTGCGGGTCGCGCGTCACCAGGCCCGAGAGGGCGTCGGGCATCTGCATGGCCCTCAGGCGCTTGTTTTCCGCTTGCAGGTGGTGCAGCCTGAACGCGCGCTCCACGCACAGGTTGAGCACCTCGGGCTCGAAGGGCTTGGCCAGAAAATCGTAAGCGCCCATGCCCACGGCCTTGACTGCGTTGGACTGGTCGTTCTGGCCCGTCAACACGATCACCTTGGTGTCGGGATCGGCTGCCAGAATCTGCTCCAGCAGCTTGAACCCCTCGGACACCGAGTCGGCATCCGGCGGCAGGCCCAGATCCATGGTCACGACGGCAGGCGAGTACCGGCGCACTTGCGTCATGGCGCTTTCGCGGTCATGGGCGGTGACGGACTCGAAACGATCGAGCGACCACTTGATCTGCTTTTGCAGTGCCAGATCATCTTCGACCACCAGCAGGGGCTGCAATTTATCCGTACTCATGCATCATCCTATAGGTGCAAATCGGAATCACGGCTAATCTCGATCAAGGGAAGCAAAAGGCTCACCACCGTGCCCCTGCCGACCTTGCTGTCCACGGAGATCTTGCCCCCGAGCTCCTGCACGTACTGGAAGCTTTCATACGTGCCGATCCCCATGCCGGCCTCCTTGGTCGTCTGGAACGGTTTGAACAAGCGCGTCTGGACAAATTCTTCGGTCATCCCCTGGCCTTCGTCCCCCACCTCGATGCGGGCATGGCTGCCAAAACGATCGACCTTCACCCAGACCCGGCCATCGGCATCGGTGGCGTCGAAAGCGTTGTGCAGCAGATGGCCGATGATGCGCTCCAACCGGTCGGCCTGTCCACGGGTGAAAACTTGTGCCGAGGCCTCCAGCTGCACGGTGCGCCCACGGCGCAGGGCCTCGGCGGCCAGCCCTTCGGCGATCTTGCCCAGATCCACGCCTGCGGACGCGGCGCCGGAGGCGGCTCCCTGGCGCAATTGCTGCATGAGCTGGCGCATGCGCTCCAGCGAGTTTTCCACCGTCATCAGCATGTCGGCCTGGAACTCCGGGTTGTTTTGCAGCCGCTTGGCGTTTTTTACCATGAGCGACAACTGGGCGACGATATTCTTCAAGTCGTGCACCACGAAGGCCGACATGCGGTTGAACGCCTCGAACTTGCGCGACTCGAGCAAGGCTTCGGTGGCCTGCATTTGCGCCAGGATGCTCGCCGCCTGGTGCCCTGCGGTCTTCAGCAGATCGATCACCTCCCAGTTCACTTCCACCTGCGTGCGCGGACTGGCCAGCAGCACGAACCCGAGCAGGTCCTTGCCCTGCCACAGCGGAACCAGCAGCCAGGCCTGCGGATACTCCGCCAGCCATTCGGGCAGGCGCAGATCGTTGTAGCGCGCGGGCTCGGCGCGAAGCTCCTCGAGATCGATGACCCAGCCGGTGGCGCACATGAACGCCAGCAATCCGGCATGCCGGTCCACCGTCTGCGTGGCCGGAGCAAGGTTCCACCGCGCCACCTGCCGATATTGATCGTCATCCGGGCGCCGCAGCCACAATGCGCCTGCGGGGCTCTCCAGCATGTCGGCCAGGCCGCGGATCACGTTGCGGCCGGCTTCCTGGGGCTGGTCCTGGATCGACAGCGTGGCGGTGAACTTCAGCCATTCTTCGCGGTAGTCGAAGCGGTAGCGGAAAAAATGCTTGCCCAGGAAAACCCGCAGCTTGGCACGCAACGAACCAGACAGCACGAATGCAATCGCCAGCACCATGGCCACGAAAACCAGGCCCAGTTGCAGGGCGCCGCCCCATTCGCCGCCAAAGTAACGCACGTAGTAGCCCACCCCCGCCATGAAAAGCAGGTACAGCCCCACCAGCACCAGCGTCGCCGAGTGAAAGATCACCTTGCGCGATACGCGTATCTTGGCGATCCAGTTGCGATGCCGCGTCGTGGCCAGCAGCAGCAGCGGCACCATCAGCGCATGCACGAAGGGGCGCACATTCAGGGCCTCAGGGTCCAGACCCTGCAGCAGCAGCCCTTGGGAAAACAGGTACAGATCGAACAGGAAGGTGCCCGCCAATCCGAGGCACACGGGCTTGGCGCTCCACAGCGCATCCTCGGGAAGATTGCGGAACAACTGCTCCACCAGCACCAGCCCGGCAACCGCCAGCAGGACCATGGCGAACACATGCCCCGCCGGCCCCGCCAGGGCATGCATGCCCATGACGAGCGGCGGCACGCCCAGCACGGCCAGCGCCGCGAGCCCCGGCCACCAACGGTACCAGGGGCTGGAAATGCCGCCCGTATTGCGGTTGAAAAACAGGAAGACGAAAACGCCCCAGGCAAGGTAGCGCAATATGTCTGCCGACTGCGCACCCAGCCACCATGCGGCATTCACCGTCAATGCCAGAAAACTGAATCCACTCCAGGCCACGGAGAGAAGCGCTCCCGCCAGCATGGCCATGGCAATGCGATTGACGGGTTTTTTCAGGTATTCCTGCCGCACCAGGCGCAGGGACAACAGGGCGTAGGCAACCGCGGCCCAGGCCCAGCCTGAATAAATCACCGCGCTTTCACCGCTTTTCATACTCAGACCAGCACTTCGGCGCAAGGCGGATGCCCCAGAAACGCCTGCGGGCTGGCCGTGGCCCCATAGGCGCCGGACTGCAATACCACCACCAGATCACCGGGCTGCGCCACGGCGAGTTCCATCCGCTCGGCCAGCACATCCAGGGGCGTGCACAGCGGCCCCACCACGGTGGCCGATTCGCGTTCGGCCGCCTGCAGCCGGTTGCCGATCACCACGGGATAGTTGCGCCGGATCACCTGGCCGAAATTCCCCGAGGCGGCCAGGTGCTGGTGCATTCCACCGTCGGTCACCAGGAAAACCTGGCCGCGCGATACCTTCCGGTCGATCACGCGGGCCACGTAAATACCCGCCTCGCCCACCAGATACCGCCCGAGCTCCAGGACCATCCGCGCCTCGGGCAATGCGCGCCCGAGCGCCGCCTGCACCTGCGCCAAGGCGTCGGCCACAGGAGCCAGGTCCAGGCGCCGCTCGCCCGCCACGTACGGGATACCCCAGCCCCCTCCCAGGTTCACGTAGCGCACCGGTGCAGGCGCGTCGTGCGCCAGGCGCTGCACCAGTTCCACCGAACGGTGCAGGCTTTCCGCAATCACGTTCCCACGCAGGTTCTGCGAGCCCGGGTAAATATGAAAGCCCTCGAATGCCAGGCCGTCGCGCGCCATGGCGCGCAGCATGGCCGGCACCTGCTCGGCGTCGATCCCGAAGGGCTTGGGCCCGCCGCCCATGTGCATGCCGGCGCCGCGCAGCTCGAAATCCGGATTGATGCGCAATGCCACGCGCGCCGGCCGCCCCAGCGCCTGGGCGGAGGCCGCCAGCACCGCGAGTTCGCGCGCCGACTCGACATGCAGCAGCACGCCGGCGGCAACCGCCTGGCGCAACTCGGCATCACGCTTGCCAGGCCCGGCAAATCCGATGGTTTGGGGATCGGCGCCGGCATCCAGCGCCAGCTTGAGCTCGCCAGCCGATGCCACGTCCATGCCGTCGACCAGCGGGCGCATGAAGCCCATCAGCGCCGGCATGGGGTTGGCCTTGACGGCGTAGTGCAGGTGCACGCCGTGCGGCAGCACCTGCCGCACGGCAGCCACGCGCGCCGCGATCAGGGAACGGTCGTACGCATAGAAAGGCGTCTGGCCCACCCGCTCGGCAAGCAGGGACAGCGGCAGCCCGCCTACCTGCAGTTCATCGTGGGTCGTGTCGAATTGATCCATGCTCCAGCATCCAGCGTTGACGGTCGAGCTTGCCATTGGGACTGCGCGGAAGCGGCTGTTCCACCCATTGCAGCACCTTGGGCAGCATGAAGGCCGGCAGGTGCTTGCTGCAGTGGGCCATGAGAGCCGCGTTGTCATCGCCCGCATGGCCGCTGGCCCGCGGCGAAGCCAGCAGGGCCGCGCAGATCACGCTGCCCAGGGCATCGTCGGGCCTTGCATACACCAGCGCCTCGGCCACCAGGCCGCTGGCATACAACACCTCCTCCACTTCGGTCGGGCTGACACGGTAGCCCGACGTCTTGATCATCTCGTCGCGCCTGCCCACGAAGTACAGGAACCCATCCGCGTCGCGGCGCACGGTATCGCCCGAATACACGGCCAGCTCCGGCGCGGCCCAGCCGCCCCCGGCAGCCAGCAAGGCGGGCGGCCAGGGCCTGAAGCGGAGTGCCGTCTCTTCGGGCCTGCGCCAATAGCCCAAGGCCACCAGGGCGCCGCGGTGCACCAGCTCGCCGGGCTCGTCGACCGCGCACTCCGTGCCATCGTCCCGCAGCACGCATACCTGGGCGTTCGGTATCGCCCGCCCGATCGAGTCCGGCCGGCGGTCCACTTCCTCGGGCGGCAGATAGGTGGAGCGGAAGGCCTCGGTCAACCCATACATCAGGTAGGGCGCCGCCGTCGGCGCCAGGCTGCGCAGGCGCTGCAGCGTGGCCCGCGGCATGTGCCCGCCAGTATTGGCAAAGTAGCGCAAATGCTGCGCCGCTGCGGCCGGCCAGTCCTGCGCGGCCAGTTGCATGTACAGCGGCGGCACGGCCGTCAGGCCCGTCACCCGTTCGCGCACCATGGCCTGGAGCACGTCCCGCGGCAACAGGTAGTTGAGCAGCACCACGCGCGCGCCCACCAGAAAGGCCGTCGTGAGCTGGCTGAACCCGGCGTCGAACGACAGCGGCAGCACAGCCAGCAGGGTATCGTCGGCATGGTTGTGCAGGTAGCTCGCCACGCTGACGGCCCCGCTCACCACGTTGCGGTGCGACAACACCACGCCCTTCGGCCGGCCCGTGCTGCCGGACGTGTAGAAGATCACCGCCACGTCCATGTCCAGCGCCTGGGGCAAGCCGGCCGGCCGGCCAGCCAGCACCTCGGGCCAGCCGTGCAGGGCGACACCGCCCGCCAGGGGGGCAGACGCACCCGGCGCCCCCTCATCGCACAGCACCACGTGCCGCAGCCCGGGGCAATCGGCCAGCGCCGGCGCCAGAACCGCCAGCCGCGCCGCAGATGTCACCAGCACCTGCGCCTCGGCGTCCTGCAGGATGTGCGCCACCTGCCCGGCCTTGAGCAGCGGATTCACCGGCACCAGCACCCCGCCCGCAGCCGGCGCGGCAAAGCTGGCCACCACGGCTTCCACCCGCTTTTCCAGGTACACCGCAACGCGCGCGCCCCGTTCCAGCCCCAAGGCCAAAAGGCCTGCGGCGCAGCATTCGATCTGCGACTGCAGGCCGGCATAGGACAGGTGCGCCCCATCGACCGTCAGCGCCGTGCGATCGGGCCAGCAGGCGGCGGCCCGGGCTGGCAGCTCGTGCAACAGAACAGGGGGAATTCCCCTTTGGAAGTCCGACTCTTGGGGCATGCGGCGCATGTTAAGCCATTGCCAGGCCCCCAACGGCCGCCTGTCAAGTGTCTAGAATCAAACGCAGTCCTGTCTCCTCTCCCTCCCCCGCCATGAACCTGACCGAACAAGTCCTGCACGTGCTCGACAACGCCCTCAGCCTGCAAGGCCGCGCCACGGCCTTCGATCGCGACACCCCACTGCTCGGATCCCTCCCCGAACTCGACTCCATGGCCGTGCTGGCCGTCATCACCGGGCTGGAGAACCATTTCGCCATCACCTTCAGCGACGATGAACTCCATGGCGCAGTCTTCGCCACCGTGGGCAGCCTGTGCGACCTGGTGGAGCAGTCATTGGCCCGACAAGACTCATGAGATGAGCCTCCCCGCGCGTACCGCCCTGCCGCAGGCTTTCTTCCTTGCGACCGGCACCGGTCAGCGCTTTTGCCTTTTCCACCCCCCGCAAGGCGCCACGCCGCTGGGGCGCGTGCTCTACCTGCACCCCTTCGCCGAAGAGCTCAACAGCACCCGCCGCGTGGTGGCCGGGCAGGCACGCGTCCTCGCGCAGGCCGGCTATGGCGTGCTGCAGATCGACCTGCTGGGCTGCGGCGACAGCGCCGGCGACTTTGCCGACGCCACCTGGGCCGCCTGGCTGCACGACGCGCAGCAGGCCCATCGCTGGCTGGACGATCACGCCAGCGGCCCCCTGTGGCTCTGGGGCATGCGCTCTGGCGCCTTGCTTGCGGCGCAGCTGGCCGCCCTCTTGCAGGCACCCGGGGCTGCACCCACCCACCTGCTGCTTTGGCAGCCCGTGGCCAGCGGCCAGCAAATGCTGCAGCAGTTCCTGCGCCTGCGCGCCGCCAGCCAGTGGCTGGGCGCCGGCAGCACGGGTGAGCCGCCCCCCTCACAGGTGCTCGCACAAGGGCTGGCCATCGACATTGCCGGCTACACATTGAGCCCCCGGCTGGCCCAAGGGCTGGCCGAGGCGCACATGCCCGCCCCCGGCTCGCTGCAGCCGGGGCGGCTGGTATGGCTGGAAACGTCATCCGCGCAAACACCCTCGCTCAGCCCCGCCACTGGCAAACAGCTCCCGGCCTGGCATGCCGCGGGCTGGCAGGTACAGGCACAAGCCGTGGAAGGCCCGCCCTTCTGGCAAACCGTGGGCACCGACGAAGCCCCCGCCCTGGTCCACGCCACCCTGGCCGCCCTTGCCCGCCCGCCCCAGATATGAGCGCCCAGGAACAGCCCATTCACATAGCCGGCGACGGCTTCGACATGCTGGGCATCCTGACCCTGCCCGCGCCGGACGCCCCCGTGCGGCGCATCGGCGTGGTGGTAGTGGTGGGCGGCGCCCAGTACCGCGTGGGCAGCCACCGGCAGTTCGTGCGGCTGGCCCGCCGCCTGGCAGCCGCCGGCCACCCCGTGCTGCGCTTCGACCTGCCAGGCATGGGGGACAGCCCCGGCGAGCCCGTGCCATTCCAAAACACCGCCCCCCACATTGCAGCCGCCGTGGGGGCGATGCTGCACGCCGCCCCTGTTCAGCACGCCGTGCTCTGGGGTCTGTGCGACGGGGCCTCGGCCAGCCTGCTGTACATGCAGGCAACACAAGACCCGCGCGTGACCGGCCTGGCTCTGCTCAACCCCTGGGTGCGGTCCGAAGCCGGCCTGGCCCGCGCGCGGGTCAAGCACTACTACCGCCAGCGCGTCCTGGAGCCAGACTTCTGGCGCAAGCTGGCAAGCGGCGGCATAGGCTGGGCGGCGCTGCGTGGCGCATGGAACAACCTGCGCGCCATGCGGCGTGCAGCAGCGCCTTCACTCTCATTTCAAGAGCGTATGGCGCATGCCTGGCAAGCGTTCGAGGGCAAAATCCTTCTCATACTGAGCGAGCGCGACCTGGCGGCGCAGGAATTTGTCGAGTACACAGCCACGCAACCGGCCTGGAGCCATGCCCTGCAGCGCCCTGGCGTGAGCAGGCACGACATCGCCGGCGCCGACCACACCTTCTCGCAACCGGCCTGGCAATTGCAAGTGGAAGACCTGACGCTGGCGTGGCTCGGCGCCATGGCATAGGCACGACAGCCAACGGCAGAAAGAGCAGCTTTCAGCTGCGGGCGGCGCCCCTCTTCAGCAGGGCCAGAACCGTCAGATTTTTTTACACCCCACAGATAACGCACATGTAAGTCATTGATTTTATTACCTGGCATGCAACATGCTTATGGCAGTACATCCCGCATCCGGTGGAATGTCACTCAAAGGAGTTCATCATGAAAGCACTCAAAACCCTGGTAGCCTCTGCAGTCCTTGCCATGTCTACCGGCGCGTTCGCTGCTACGGTTTTGCCCGGTTCCGAAACATCGCTGCAAACCATCATCAACAACGCATACGGCGGCCCAGGCGCTTCGCCCGTGTCTGCCGCGCCTAACGTCAACACCGATCAAGCTGGCGCAGAACTGTTCCAAATCGAGGCGTCTGGCGGTTCCATTGCCACTATGATCCTTGAGATCGCAGGGAATGCCAACGTCAATACGTTTGGTATTTATGACCCCTACAACACAGCTACCCAGCTGCAATTGTTTTCTGGCAGCGCCAGCAGCGGTGCTCAAGTGGCCATCACCGTCGATGCCTCCAATCAATTCAAGGCAGTGGATCTCACCAACGGCGGCATACTCGGAAGCATGTTGTTTACCTCCAGCACGTTCGGCTATTACCTGAGCGGCCCCGGAGGTACATTCTTCTCGCAGGCCAGCCAGAATGGCGGAAATGAGCAAATGGTGAGCTACCGGGGCGATGGAGACTCGGTCCAGTTCCCGGGACGTGCAGTTGGCGTATGGGGACCTTCCAGCATTCTCCTGGGATGGGAAGACACCTCTCTGACTGGCGGCTCGGACAAGGACTACAACGACTTGGTCGTCTACGTCGAGTCTGTGACCAAGGTTCCGGAGCCCGGTTCGCTGGCCCTCCTGGGTCTGGGCTTGTCCGGCTTGGCCTTTGTGTCGCGCCGCAAGCAAAAGAACGCGAAGTAAGCCGAGCCTGAGGCTTACGCGCATAAAAAGGTGGCTCCGGCCACCTTTTTTTTGGCTCGCAGATTCGGGGAGCCATCCCAGAATTGCCAAGATACCAACCCGATCAGCGCCGCCGCAGCATCCTCCCCGCAAAATGCCGCCCCGCCGCCAGCAGGCCAGGGAAGCGACGCGGATCAAACGCCACCAAGCCCACTCGCTCGCGTCGCATCGCCATCCAGTCGCGCTTATAGGCATCGTCGCCACTCAGATAGTCCACTTCCAGCACCCGGTCCACGTCCATGGCGTACTGCATGAGGGCTGCCGTCAGCACCGAGCCAGCAGACAACCTCTCCTGGCCCTTCACATAAGCCAGCTTGTAGATACTGGCCTTCCCACCACATACCAGCCAGACCTGCGCAGCCAGGGGCTGCTGCCCCAACCACAACACCCCCAGGCGCAGCCACCCTTCACGCGCCGCCATGCGCACCAGGGCCGGCATGAAGTCCGGGCAAGGCTCGGGCGACTTCCAGCTTTGGGCATACACCGCCAGGTACGCTGCCAAACATGCATCCAGCCCAGGCGACGCATCGGCGAGGATGTCGATGCGCCAGGCCCCCGCACGGTCCAGCCGGCGCCGCCCGCGCTCCACGCTGTGCCGCAGTGCCGATGGGCGTTGCCGCCAATAATCGGCAAAGCCACCGCCGGACACCGGCTGGTACCAGTTTCCGAAGCAGAAAAACTGATCCGTCCAATAGCCGACGGCGCGCAGCCCCCCTTCCAGCCCCGCCAGCCACGCGCTACCCGCATCCAGCGGCTGCAGGCGCAGCACACTGCTGCCCGGAAGCTGCCGCAATGCCTGTGCCGCCGCCTGCCACTGGGAAGTGGAAACGCGTTGGATCGCCCCGGCCGAGCCTACCGGGCCATAAAGACAGCTGTAATAGTTGCTTAAAGCACACAAAGGGCTACCCGAAGACTCCTGCATCAGGTGCAAGTGAACAGGTTCATCGGAGCGCGAGGGCAGCGGCCAAGCCCAGTGCCGATGCGGAGGCCGCTCAAAGCCATGGGCCAACAGGTTGGCAAACCAGGCCTCAGACTGAAAAACGTCGCCAGGCACGCAGCCTCCTTCCACACTCCATGCACACCAACACCGGCATACCAGCTGCCATGCTCGCGCTGAATGGCCGCTTGCACGACAACCACGGCGCGCATTGCACAGCTGTCACCGACCGCCGTAATGGAGCCACCGATGTTCGGCGTAATGGAGCCAGCAACAGGTGGGTAAAACGACGCCCCGAGGGGGTTAAGACTGGGTCGATTTTGCAGCCTTTTGCGGGCTGGCTTTGACAGGGTTGTCGAGCTGCTTGGGCGCCCGGTAGGACTGCCCGTCCAGCACCAGGCAGTACGCGTTGTGACGCAGCCGGTCCAGGCTGGCGCTGGCCAGCAGACGGTTGGCCGGGAAGGCCTGGTCCCATTCGGGGAAGTCCAGGTTGCTGGTCACGATGGTTGAGGCCTGCTCATAGCGTTCTGCGATCAGGTCATGCAGGTCTTCGTCGGCCGGTGAGCGCAGCGGCTTGAGCCCGAAGTCGTCAATGATGAGCAGCGGCACCCGCGCCAGCGTCGCCAGCTTGCGCTCGTAGCTGCCGGTCGCCCTTGCCGCGTTCAGGCTCTGCGTGAGGCTGGCGCAAGTCGTGAAGACCACGTCCACGCCCTGGCGCACCGCGCAGTGTCCCAGCGCCTGCGCCAGGTGGCTCTTGCCCGTGCCGCAGGGCCCGACGATCAAGACCGGTGCCTTCTCATTGAGATAGCGCCCGGTGGCCAGGTCATGCACCAGGGAGCGGTTCAGGTGCGGCAAGCGCTCGAAGTCGAACTGGTCCAGCGTCTTGGTGGTGCGGAACTGCGCACGCCGCAAGCGCGAAGTGAACTTCTTCTGCTCCCGCCGTGCCACCTCGTCTCCGATCAGCAAGGCCAGGAAGTCGGTGTAGGCCAGCTTGCTGTGGATGGCCTCTCGGTTGCGGGCTTCGAGCGAGTCCAGGATGCCGGACAGGCGCAGCTGCTTGAGCTGGGGCCCAAGTTCAGGGGCGGGATTCATGGCGTTCTCCTTCGGGGTCAATGCAGCAGTTCTTGCTGCGGGTGGGGGAAGAGTTCAGCCGCTGCGCGCGTGAAGCGGGTGCGGCCATAACCAGCGGGCGTGGCCGGCGGTGTGTCAGCGCGCAGGTCGGCGCCCGTGGACAAGATGGTCTTGACGGTGCGGTAGTGGGGCGAGTCATGCGCCAGCGCGCGGGCGCAAGCCGCTTCCAGGCGGTCCCGGCCATAGGGCTTGAGCAGGGCCAGCACGCCCTGCGCCGCGCGCAGCCGCTCCAGGATGTGGTCGCTCAGCAGTTGCTCGATCAAGACTTTGCAGTTCTGCCCGATGCGTTCGGCCTGGGTGGAGCACCAGGTGCGGTCGCGCCCGAAGAAGGCTTGGGCTTCCGGCGGCAGGTGTTCGCGCACGCTCACGCGCTGACCCGGCTTCAATCCTCTGGGGTGCGTGGCGACATGGCGGTAGTCCTCGAACAGCGCCACCGCTGCGTCGGTGGCTCGCAGCCACAAGGTTTTACCCACCAACGTGAACGGCGCCGAGTACAGCACCCGCTCGAACTGCACATGGCAATCCCGGTGCACGCTCACCCGGTGCCAGGAGCCCAGGTCGGGCGCGACGGCTGGCAGGCCTTGAAGCAGAGGCTGTTCCAGGGCGAAGAGTTCCAGCGGGCTGCGCCGGGTCGTGCCATGGCAGCGCACGCCAGCCTCTTGCATGACCCAGGCCTGGGCCTGTGCGTTGAGGTCGGCCAGGTCGCGGAACTCGCGCAGCGGCAGGAAGTTGCCCTTGAGGTATTTGACGCCGGCCTCGACGATGCCCTTCTTCTGCGGATCGTGCGGCGGACAGGCGTCGATCTTGAAGCCGTAGCCCTCGGCGCATTCGGCATAGGCGCGCTGCACGGTCGGATCCTGGGCGCAGGCCCGGGTGATAGCGCACTTGGCGTTGTCGATGATGACGCGCACCGGTACACCGGCGAACCACTCGAAGGCGCGGCGATGGCAGCCCAGCCAGGTGGCCACGGTCTGGTCCCAGACGAACTCGACATACTGATGGCGCGAATGGCATAGCGTCATCACGAAGGCCCAAGTGCGCCGGGGCAGGCCATCCGGGTGGATGAGCGTCGGGCCGGCACCGAAGTCCACCTGCGCGGCCTCGCCAGGCTCGAAGTCCAGCCGGCAGGTCGTCTCGGGCGGCAAGTGGGCGCGGATGTCGGCCAGCAGTCGCCGCACGGCGGAGTAGCTGCCGGCCCAGGCGTGTTGGCGCTTCAGGGCGGCGTGGATGGCAGCGCCCGAGACGCCTTGCTCGACCCAGGCGCTGAGCAGGGCCCGGTGCGGCTCCAGGGTGGAGATGGTGGTGCTGGCGCGCCG